>JAYWDP010000093.1:0-18504 GCA_043779775.1 Cyclobacteriaceae bacterium | reverse complement strand
TTCGGAGGCACGTGCGTAAACGTTGGGTGTGTACCTTCCAAAACGTTAATCCGTGCGGCAGAAACAGCTTATCACGCAAGTCGTTCCAATTTTGCAGGAATTAAACCGAAAGGTGTTGATATTGATTTCGCCCGAGTTATTAAAGACAAAAAGCAACTCGTTGCCACTTTACAACAAAAAAAGTACATGGACGTGGTAGGTGATTTCAAAAACCTGAACATGATAGAAGGGTGGGCGGAGTTTGTAGATCATAAAACAATTTTGGTAAATGGAAAGGATACCTACACCGCGCTTAAATTCATTATCGCTACGGGTGCTACTACTAACGTTCCGGAAATTGAAGGGCTGAAAGAAATTGGTTACTTGACCAATGTCAGTTTGTTTGACCTGGAAGAAAAGCCTGAAAGCATTACGATCATGGGTGCCGGTTACATCGGGTTGGAAATTGCCATGGCTTATAACCGGCTTGGTGTAAGAGTCCGCATTATTGAATTTACTGATCGTGTGCTGCGCACCCAAACTGCCGATATCAGCCAAGAGTTAGAAAAAAACATGAAGAGCGAAGGCATCGAAATCCTTCCTAACTTCAGGGCCGTAAAATTTGAAAGAAAAGGCAACGACACCATTATACAGTGCAAATGCCCGGATGGAACGACAACACAAATTGTAGAACCCGGAAAAATTGTAGTAGCGAGTGGCACCAGGCCGAATACACAGAAGTTGGGCTTGCATCACATTGGCTTGCAACTGACAAAGAGCGGACATATATCAGTAACTGAAAAGATGGAAACCAATCTGCCTAACATTTATGCAGTGGGCGATGTAACCAACACGCCCGCTTTTGTTTATACTGCTGCTTACGAAGGCAAGATAGCCGTTGAAAACGCCTTCACCGGTGCAGGAAAGAAAACGGATTATACTTCGCTACCCTGGGTAGTATTTACCGATCCGCAAGTGGCCGGAGCAGGATTAGATGAAGCACAAGCAGAAGCCCAAAATATTCCCTTTGAAGTATCCAAATTATCACTGAGCGATGTACCCCGTGCATTGGCCGCCCATGATACGAGAGGGTTCATCAAACTCATTCGCAATACTGAAACCGACAAATTAGTCGGTGCGAGAATCGTTGCGCCTGAAGGTGGGGAATTGATTCAGCAATTAAGTATGGCAATCAAACACGGTATTACCGTTAAAGAATTAGCTGAGAGTTTCTATCCCTATCTCACCCTGGGTGAAGGTATTAAACTCGCTGCCATCACATTTGGGAAAGATGTATCGAAGTTGAGTTGCTGTGCAAGTTGATAGATAATATTGATAAGCTGTGCGAAATGATCTATCAACTTGTCATAGCTCTGTTGAGAAGTAGAAGCTGTCTTTACGGGTTCTGCTCCAGCAGCTAAAGCTTTGGCATCGGGTTTTTCAACGGCTTTAGCGCGTCTTCCCTGAATTTTGATATTTGTTGATTTCACATCGTCTACCGTTTGTGCAGTAGCTTCTGTGGCTGCAAGGCCGTTGACAATTTTTGTTGCCAATGACTTAAGTTGTAGTTTGAAACTTATTCTTTCTATTTTTCATGGATCATAATACTACCTTTTATGGAGATTTATATTGTTCTGATTTTTGTGCTAGGGTATCTGGCAATTGCGCTGGAGCATCCAATTAAGATAAATAAAACTGCAACGGCTCTTATTACAGGGGTTTTATGCTGGACTTTGTTTGCCCTTGATACACCTAATGCAACGCTTCTGGAAAGTCATCATTTTACCTCGTTTGTACAAGGTCTAAAAAATGCCGTCAATTTAAGTGACAGGGAAATTTACCATGGATTTATTAAAGCAGAACTTTCTCATAATCTAAGTCAAATTTCATCCATACTTTTTTTCCTGATGGGTGCAATGACTATTGTTGAATTGGTGGATGCCCATCATGGATTTCGTTTCATTACTGATCGAATTAAAACCAAGGACATACGTCAGTTATTATGGATAATATGTCTGGTCACTTTTTTTCTCTCTTCTATTTTGGATAACCTGACTACGGCAATTGTGATGATTTCCTTGATCCGAAAATTAATTCATGAAAAGGAAAGGCGGTTATTCTTTGCTGGGATGATCATCATAGCTGCCAATGCTGGGGGTGCCTGGTCACCGATTGGGGATGTAACAACAACTATGCTGTGGATTGGAGGACAAATTTCTTCAATTGCTATTATTAAGAATCTCTTAGCCCCAAGTTTGATTTGCCTTCTTGTACCGTTAGTTTATCTGAGTTTCAAATTAAAAGGGAATTTGGAGGAATACCTACATAAGCAAGATGGAAAGGACGAGGTGTATATGAAAGGAGGAAAAACTATGCTTTTCATAGGAGTTGGCGCACTAATATCTGTCCCTATTTTTAAAACGATCACTCATTTGCCTCCTTACATGGGCATTCTTCTAGGCTTGGGAGTTTTGTGGGTTGTCTCTGAATTGATTAATCCTCATTTAGATGAATTTGAAAAGAAGAAATATTCAGCGGCTTCAGCCCTTTCCAGAATAGATGTTCCCAGCATACTTTTCTTCATGGGTATTCTTCTTGCCGTTGGCGCTCTTGAGTCGATGCAAACTCTTCATCATTTTGCCGAATATCTAACCCAGCGATTAGGCGATACCCGAATCATCATCACTTTGATTGGTGTTGTCTCGGCCGTTGTAGATAATGTTCCATTGGTAGCTGCTTGTATGGGAATGTACTCTTTGGACGTCTATCCAATGGACAGTATGATTTGGGAATATCTTGCTTATTGCGCTGGTACGGGTGGGAGCTTATTAGTGATTGGGTCTGCTGCTGGTGTTGCTGTAATGGGTATGGAAAAAATGGACTTTATCTGGTATCTGAAAAAGATAAGCTTTCTGGCTTTGATTGGTTATCTGGGAGGAGCAGGTGTATACTTATTCTTTGATTTATTAAAATAGTCTTATCGAAACGAAGGGCTGATAAGCATTTCCGCAATTGTCGAGAATTTTATAAAGAAGGAAGACTAAAAGTAGCCTTCCTTCTTTATTCTTTATCGTTTTGAATGGGCTGCTATCTTGGCTTTTATCTTTTCTGGTGCGCTTTCAACCTTATCAAATTCTATTACCACTGGGGTTGCAATGAATATTGATGAATAAGTTCCAATCACGATACCTATAAAGACCGCGAAAGAGAATCCTCTTAGAACCTCACCTCCGAAAATGAGTAACACGATCACCACTATCAAAGTAGTTCCAGAAGTAATCAGTGTACGACTATTGCAAAGCGATGATACTGTTTTGCATCAGCAACCGAAAATAGCGCTCCATCTTTGGCAGGCGGTCAAGCATCTCGTCCATCGCTGATTTCGTCAATAATAAAAGTTAAGAATCTTCGATGGCTTCGATGTTGTAGTGTGCATCATCCCCAGATAGAAAACTGCAAATATCCGAAATCCACCAACTTTCCAGGGCAAATTGTATTACATGCTCATGGGCGCTGTCATCAATACTGTATGAGCGGAGTAAACCCTTCTCCACAAACACAATGTGCTGACAAACATCTCCTGCATTCAAAAGGTATTGCCGTTTCCTTATTTTTTTGGGGATGAAGAAACGCTTTATGGACTCAAATTCCGTTTCGGATAAAGCTACTTTCTGCTGAATACTTTGTGTGAGTTGTTCGTACATGGATTGGTACAGTAGTTTCAAATATACACATTGCATTATTTGAACATTTAGTTTCGTGGGGCGGGTGGGGTTTGGCTCTTGCCATTGCTTGGTTTGCGGGCGGGATGTGCGGCAATCTCTCTCGGTTGCCGTGCGGTGGGGATTTCTTTGGATAATTATTTGTCAGATGAATCTTTGGCCCCAAGTCACTTTTTATCTCTCTTGCCAGATGTTGTCTGGGAGTCGAACTCTTGTCACAGTGCAGAGTCTTTGTTATTTTGAAAGTGGGCCGTCCTCCGTTTTTCATTTCCTATTTTTTATTTTCTCCGTGGTCTCCCTTGACGGTGGAGGATTTTTTCAAATATTAGCTGTTGTTGAAATGTCGGTGGGCATTGGCGCTAACGGCCTGTGTTTATGACGGCTTGGGTTTTCGCAGCGCGTCTTTTGTCACAATGTTCTAATTCCATGTTTTCATGAATCCAATTCTTTATCAGTCGAACAAAATAGTCTGGGTTCTTAGCCCAACTAAAATGATTAAGCGGTGAAATCTTAGTTTGGTCAGACGTAAGGTGTAAATGTAAAACGGGTGAATCAGAACTAAATTTTTTGTATAAGTTCTCAACGGCTGTCCTACTTGCCAAATAGTCATTCTCAATTGAAATTGACAAAATGGGTGTACTCAATTTTTTTAACGATAATTCGTAGTCATGTTTTGAATTAGTGAGTTTGTATTCTCCGTAAAGGGCATTGTAACACCAGTCTTTTATGACTGTTCTGGCTTCTCTGTCACCAAAACCAATTGTTCTTCCAGGAAAATATCCGATGATTTTACTGAGAGGATAAAAGATATTACCAGCAAGACGCAATTTAATTCTATCAAATTTACTCCAGCCTCTGTAATATACAGAACAAGAAGCTATCAGTATCAGACCATTAATTACGTTAGGATAGCGGGATGCGAATAAACTTCCAATTTGTCCTCCAAAACTATGCCCGACAATAATAGTCTTTTTAGTATTTGGAAACCAAATATCTGTATGCTCAATTAATTCCTTTAAATCGTTGATAATTTCCTTATATCCAAAGTTATGTGTCCGTGAAGCCCTTATTGATGATTTACCATGTCCACGCCAATCGGCAGTTACCACATTAAATCCTTGTCCACATAGATTAGTTGCAAATAATTCGTAGTACGATGCTCTTACACCCATTGCAGGAAGGCAAATAAGTGTAATGTCGTTATTCTCCTTTGTCTGAAAAGTCGCTACTTGATTTGTAGTTTTGTCGCTGTACTGGATTTCTTTTACATCCATTGAGTTAAACTATTGCCATATTGAATCGTTCACCCGGCTTGCCGCTAACGTTTGTGCTTATGCAGTTGCGAGATTTGAAAATTAATCTGTCCCACGTGACCAAACGCTGAACGAAGATAAAACTTAAACCTTACACCTTACACTTCACCCCGCAATTGCAAAAACATTTTGTGTGTGCCCAGTAGAACAAAGCTGTAGTCGGTGTAAAGAGCGGCAACAGTATGCTTAACGAACCGCGTAGTACGAGACCCGTAGCGTCTATGCTGACGCCGTCGGCCAGAGCCTATGACGTCGGACGAAGCTTCGGCGTAAGCATACGCTACGTGGTCTGCCTGCATAAGATTTCGGCAGATAAATGTGAGAGGCGCACCTCACCGGTTAATTCCGGAGAGGCCGCCTACTCGATTGCCAGCCGTAGAGTCTTGTCCTCACTTCATTCGTGGTCTGTATTCCCGTCACCCGTTAATTTGAAACCGACTCTTTTTAATTCAGACATGCGGTGGGGCATTTTTCATTGACCACTCTGTCCGCTTACACTACACTGAGTACACTCTTTGGCAGGCTTTGGGTGTGGGTCGATTGTGTGGCCTGCCAATGTGTGCGCGTTTAATGCAACTAACTTTTCTTTTTCCCTTTTATCTTTTTAGGCACCTTGGCTTCCGGTAAATAATTTTCTGATGTTATTACCTTTTTTCCTGTTTTTACTTCCAATGCCTTTCTCGCGTCTCCAGCAATTTTACCACCTTGTTTTACCACAATTTTATTTTCTACAAATCCCTTTGGGTTTTTGGTCTTTACTATTGCAGTAGTAGAAGCTTCCCCTAACATTGAGAATATTAATTCGAGGTCAGTCATGTGATCCCTTAAATTCTCTCTCTTCAATTTTTTAAGTTTTTTGTATTCCGATGGCGTCAATCCGAAGGTCGCTTTTGAAATCTCGGCTGTCAGTATTGAATATTCCTTTTGTTCTTTGATTCCTCTGTTATTCCATTCGCCAGTCAATTCCTCGCGAATAGCGATACTTCTCATTCTCTTTTCTATCCAGTCGTCCGGATAGCCTTTCAGCTTATAGAGTTCCCTTGTTCTTTGTGTTGCCAATTCAGGGTTTTCTATTTCATCTAATCTGTCCGAGCCAACTTGCGCTAACCAAAGTTTGAACGGTTCTGCTTTAGGTGACGGAATAGATTGTATGACGCGCAAAAGTCCTTTTGAATTAGCGCAATTTACCTGCTGCTTGCCTCCTGTGGTCTCAATGTAAAGGGGGGTGACAAATTGTCCCCACCCTTTGGAAAGTTCCTCGTCCCGCTTGCGCATTTTTTTAATGTAGTCGGTTGGGTTAGGCGTGTTTGTTAATACCTCCACCACATCGGCTACTGCGAAATACCATTTCTGGTCGGCTTCATTCCAAACCGTTCTTATTTGCTTGCTCTCAAATAATTTTATGCTGCCCATTTATTTAAACTTTTTACGATTAATCTGTTATAATTCCTTTCTTAAATACTCTTCTTACCTGAAAGAAGAAATTTTAGGAATGATATTTTTTGAAACCTATAAGTTTGCATAATACCAAGAAATAATAGATAAACGTTAGTCGCATTATTAAAATGTGTAGAAATTTTTCTTTGAACCGCCAAGTGCCTCTGTATGGTGCATTCAATATTCCAGAAGGGAATATTGATAGATTATCCAAAGGGTGCAAGTCCCTTATGTGCACAGCATCAATGCACATTAGTAAGCTGCAAGGCGGTTTGTCGCGAGGCATTCGCTGAAGAAAGCAGGACTACAAAGATCTGTACTGAAGAACATGAACTGCATACTGAGGCAGAATCAGGTGGGTAAGATATCCACTCTTATCGAGGCCCTTCAGGTGCAATAACCTGACTCTGTAAATGCAGCAGGGATAGATCGAAGGATAAGCGCCTTACCTGGGGAGATCTCTGGGCTACGAGTTGGCATAAGAGAAGTCAGTCCCGATGGCTATCGGGATCATAGTAGTTGGAGATAACGAGTTCCGTGAAACGCGGGGAGGACTCACAACCAATGCCTCACGCACACAAGCATCACTTCTTCAGGACTTATAACCTTTGGCAGTCTGCGCTCACGAAGTGGCCGGTCGAGTTATAAATTTTAATTGCTTGTGATTTATAAAGTAGTCAGGTTTTCCAGATACGGCCAAAAAGGAATCTGTTCGCGCATGACTTGAATCAGGTTAGAAAATTTATACTTGTCACTACACTTAGAAACTTTAACTTCCTTCATGCATTGGATCCCCTTCGTAATGGTTCGCATCACGGCTGTATTCATAGCCGGAATATTAATTAGCATCTATTATCCTCAATTCCTTGGAATAGACACAGCAACTATACTTTTTTTAATTTGTGCACTTGGTTATTTCCCCGTGTATTATTTTTTAAAGCACACTCCTTCCATTAAGATCTTTTCCGGCACGTTGGGTCTCGGTGCTGTACTTTTTGCCGGAATCCTGAATGGTTTTCTGAAAAATGAATCCCATTTACCGGATCACTTGTCCCTGAATCAGGATAAAATTCTGGCCTGTAAAATTAAGCTGACGGGGTCCGCAGAAGAGAAATCTAATTCATGGAAGCGGACCGGGTCGGTAGAGGCCATCCTAACTGAAAGCGGATGGAAGAGCGTTTCCGGGAAAGTGAATCTGTATTGGCCCAAGTCAGAGGATGTACAGAACCTTGAGTACGGTGATGTTATATTAACTAAAGATGGACCCCTGCCTGTGGAAGCGCCCCTGAATCCTCATGCATTTGATTTAAAGAGTTTTCTGGGATATAAAAATATATTTCATCAGCAGTATGTACGACCTGATGAGTGGAAACTATTAAACAAGACTGACGACAAGGGATTTCTTTATTATGCTAATCGCTCGCGGACATGGGCCGTGAACGCTATAAAAAGATTCGTTCACGCTCCCCACCAGCAGGCGATTGCCGTCGCGCTGGTGTTGGGCGTAACCGATGGGATCGACAATGATCTTCGGAATGCCTATGCAGCCAGCGGTGCCATGCATGTGCTCGCAGTTTCTGGTCTTCATGTGAGTATTATCTATGGAATTCTGCTTTTTATTTTTCGTCCACTGAACTTTTTCAAGGTTGGCCCCTGGATCATCGCAATGGTATGTTTGGGAATTTTATGGGCCTACGCTTTTATCACCGGGCTGTCACCTTCCGTACTGCGGGCCGTGGTGATGTTTTCATTCATGGCAGTGGCAAAACCATTCGCAAGAACAACGAATATCTACAACACACTCGCGGCCTCGGCATTTTGCCTTTTGATTTATGATCCCTTCCTCATTATGTCTGTGGGCTTCCAGCTTTCCTATCTGGCCGTATGGGGTATCGTTTACATGTATCGTCCGCTTTACAACTTGTGGGAGGCGAAGTCGCCACTGATGAATTGGACCTGGCAGATCACCTGTGTTTCTATTGCCGCCCAAATTGCCACCATGCCGTTGACCTTGTTTTACTTCCACCAGTTCCCGGTCTATGCCTTGCTTTCGAACCTATTTGTGATCCCGGGATCTTTTGTGGTGCTCGTGGGAGGAATATTACTTTTGATGGTAAGTCCGCTTACGGTTTTGGCAACCTGGCTGGGAGTAGCCCTGGAGTGGTTTGTGAAAATTTATAATGAAAGTATTTTTCTGGTGGAGCAGATGCCCATGAATATGATCAGTGACCTGTACATCTCACCAGCCCAAAGTCTATGGCTTGCCTTATTTATTTTGAGTGCTTTATTGCTGATCCAGTTTAGAAGATTTCATTATGTTTTAATGCTTTTCGCCACGGCGCTATTATTTTCAGCTGGGTCCTGGAATCAATTTTATTCTGCTACCATGACTTCAGGCTGGACTGTTTATTCTGTGAAGGGCCACAGCGCGATGGAATGGCGGGAAAATGGCCATGCATTGTTCCTGGCCGATTCAGCTTTCCTCAATGAGCCTGACGGAATACGATTCCATCTCCAGCCTGAGCGCCTGGTGCAGGGCGTTTCTGATATTCAAATTGCTTCCGAAACCCAATTCAGGGATATTAATGGATTGAGGATTTATCATTGGAAGAGTAAAACTTTCCTTTGGATTCGGTCAAAATCTTACCGTTTGCCGGAAGGGATGAAGGTGGACTGCCTGGTGATCAGCAATAATGCCGTTCAATCGCTGAAGGAGACCGTTGCCCATGTTAATTTTGATTGTTTAATTTTTGACGGCAGCAATTCGTACCGTTATTGCGACCGTTTGGGGAGGGAAGCGCAAAGTTTGAACCTGGTGCATACATTTGTTTTGAAAGACGGACCCTTTACCTTGAATCTATGACTATGACATTAGTTGAATATTCGGTACAAAACCGGATTGGCACCATCACCCTCAATCGTCCGGAGAAGCGCAATGCGCTCAATCCTCAAATTATCTCCGAATTAAAAGATGCCTTTCAGCAGGCATCCACCGACCAGGAGGTCAAGGTTATCGTATTGCGGTCGAAGGGAGAAGTATTTTGTGCCGGGGCCGATCTTGAATACCTCCAGCAGTTGCAAAAATTTTCTTTTGAAGAAAACCTGGCCGACTCAAAACATCTGAAAGAATTATTTCTGTTCATTTATAAATTAAATAAAGTGGTGATTGCCGAAGTACAAGGTCACGCCCTGGCAGGCGGCTGTGGCTTGGCGATGGTTTGTGATTTTGTATTTGCTGCCCCGGAGGCAAAGTTTGGTTATACGGAAGTAAAAATTGGTTTTGTTCCGGCCATTGTGATGGTTTTTCTGCTGAGAAGGATCGGCGAAGCAAGAGCCAAGGAGTTGTTACTATCCGGTAAATTGATAAATGCTATAGTTGCCAATGAGTGGGGGATGGTAAACCGAATCGTTGAAAAATCTATTCTGGAAACAGAAGTAAACATGTTTGCCCAGCAGTTGATTACCAGCGCCTCTGCTGAGTCACTGACCCGCACCAAGCACATGATCGCTGAGGTCCAACATATGAAGCTGGAAGACGCCCTGGACTTTGCCTCCCTTCAAAATGCTCAGGCCAGGGGAAGCGCGGACTATAAAAAGGGAATTGAGGCTTTTCTGGACAAGCGCGAATTGAAATGGTGATGAATAAATTCTACGACCATCTCCATTGATCCCTTGCTTACGCCCGAATCCATCTTAAAGAAATTCTGGGGTCATGAGCAGTTCCGGTTGCTTCAGAGAGAAATCATTCAATCCGTAGTGGGCAGGAGAGATGTGCTGGCCCTGCTGCCAACGGGGGGAGGGAAGTCGATTTGCTTTCAGGTTCCGGGATTAATGATGGAGGGTGTTACCCTCGTCATCAGCCCGCTGATTGCGTTGATGCAAGACCAGGTGCAGCGTTTACGGCAAATGAAAATCCAGGCACTTGCGGTCCACTCAGGCATGGGACGACAGGAAATCGACATTGCCCTGGACAATTGTGTGTACGGCAAGATTAAGTTTCTCTACCTCTCCCCGGAGCGGCTTCAAACCGATATTTTTAAGGAGCGCTTTCGCAAAATGAATATCTCACTCATTGCCATTGACGAAGCGCATTGCATCTCACAATGGGGTCATGATTTCAGGCCTGCCTACCTCCAAATTTCCGATTTGCGCGAAGTAAAACCTGAGGTCCCTTTCCTGGCGCTTACGGCCACCGCCACCCGACAGGTGCAGGAGGATATCATCCTACAGCTCAAGCTGAGGGATCCAGCACTGTTGCAGCGAAGTTTTTTGAGGGACAACCTTTCATTTGTTGTTAGGAAAACAGAAAACAAGGAGAAAAAGCTTTTGGATATTTTGCGGAAAGTTCCCGGCCCGGCCATTGTTTATGTGCGGTCACGGAAAGCTACGCAGGAATTTGCGCGTTGGCTGGACCGACAAAAAATTCCTGCCACTTTTTATCATGCGGGGCTTACCCACACAGACCGTATGAAGCGACAGGCGGAATGGCTCATGGACGAGAAGCGCGTGATGGTCGCCACCAATGCCTTTGGTATGGGCATCGATAAATCCAATGTTCGCGCCGTGGTGCACATGGATCTGCCGGAAAATCTGGAGGCGTATTATCAGGAAGCAGGTCGGGCGGGGCGTGATGGCAAACGTGCCTATGCAGCCCTGGTGTACCACGAAGCGGATGTGACCAGCCTTCGCAGCAAGGTGCTGCAATCTCATCCTTCCGTTGATTACCTGAAAAAAATTTATCAGGCGCTGGCAAACTATTTACAATTGGCCGTTGGAAGCAGCGAGGGAGAGAGCTATGATTTTGATCTGGAGGATTTTAGCAAGCGCTTCAGCCTTCGGTCCTCCACGGTCTTCTCGGCATTGAAAAAACTGGAAGAAGAGGGATTGATTCAACTTAGCGAAAGTTTTTATCGTCCCTCACGCGTCCACATCCAGATCGAAAAGGCTAGACTGTATGAATTTCAGGTTGCCAATGCACGGTTTGATCCTTTGATTAAATCCTTACTGCGTCTGTATGGCGCCGAAATGTTTACTGACTTTGTGGCCGTCTCGGAAAATGTCGTTTCTAAAAGCATCAAAGCATCTGAGCCGGAGGTGAAAATATCGCTGGACCAGCTTTCAAAATTACAGATGCTGGCCTATGAGCCTGCCTCAGACAAACCCCAGATTACTTTTTTGATCTCGCGGCAAGATGCCGATCACCTGCCCCTCAACCATGCACGCCTGTCAGCACGAAGGGACCTGGCCATAAGCAAGGCCGAAGCTATGATTCATTTTGCGGAGCAGTCGCTGCGTTGTCGCATGCAGATAGTCCTGGAATATTTTGACGAGCGTAGCACTGAAAACTGCGGTAAGTGTGATGTGTGCATCGACAAGAAGAAGAAAGAGAACGCCTCCTCCTTCCGGGACTATGAACAGAAAGTTGACAGCCTGCTTTCTCAAAAGCCCATGACCGTGGATGAACTGGAAGATGCTGCAAACCCCGATGACCACGACTTGTTTATTGAAGTTGTGCGCGAGATGGTGGACCGGGGGATGATCCACTATGACGACTATTGGGTGTTGCGCAAAGTTCAGTGACCTCCTTTAATGTATGCCCATCCTTCTTCCTGCTTGAGAACGAGTTCTACAAAAGCCGATGGAACAACTAATGCAGATGACAGCAAGTCTTCTTTTTTCACGTTCCTTCGTCGCATCGTGTTGTTGCATGCTGAAAAGATTACGCCCTGGGCAGATAGACCATTTACCTGATTGGCAACCTTGGATTTTGCGGTAAGCAAAAGGTCCAACCCTCCGCTATGACATACAACTTCAATTTTGGCATTAGGCCATGCCTCACGGACATTCCCTAACTGAGTAATGATTGACATTTGTTGTGCAGAATCACTGGCGGAAAACTGCATTACAAATTTATGGATTTTGTTGTCAACGACCCGGGAGGGTTCCTGGGCGAGGGAAGTGAGTGACAACGTAAACAAGAAGAGGGTCAAGTTTTTTTTCATAATACTATTTTATTAAAATTTTTTCGATAGGTGTAAAAGGTCCGAATTTATGCTGCTCTTCCGCGAATGAATCCTTGTATGGTCCGAAAGGATGGTCAACCGGTTTCAATTCCATTTTCGGCCAGTCCCTATGATAATCTTTTTGAGGCCGTGGCATGCTCAGCACAAAAGCCGCGATGTCCCAGGCTTCTTCTTCGATGAGAATGGGTTTTTCATATGTGGCACCATTGGGCATGTTGGCGAAGATATACCTTGCAAAGTTGGAAATGCGAAAAAGGCCGGCCCCGATGTTAAAACTACTCTCTCCCCAGGATGGCGGGTAAATAAAATTGCCATTGATTGAAATTTTCTGGCCTTCGCCGGAATTTCCATGGCATATTTGGCAGTTCTTTAAGTAAAGTTTACGGCCTGCGACCGGGTCAGCCGCCCGCGAGAGCCACTTCATTTTAATTAGGCCTGCTCCGGCAGCATTCTCACCCTTGAGCACATCTTTGCCCAGCCATTGCATGTAGGCAACCATGGCCCGCATCTCCCGTGACAACGAATCCAGGGCCAACCCATTGAGGCTCCTCTCCAGGCAATCGTTAATTCTTTTCTCAATACTTTCAATTTTTCCGGACCGGCCCCGGAATTTTGGATATAGGGAAGCAACAGAACCGTAGTTATTGCCATAAGGCTTTGTTCCGGCTTCAAGGTGGCAGTTCTGGCAATTCATGCCGTTGCTGATATTCAATACACTGCCATGAGGCCCCAGGTAGCTGGAAGTCCGAACAATTAAATCACGACCGTACCGGATCAAGCTACCTTCCTTGTTTTTAGGAATCGCCGTGGTATCAGGCGCCTTCCAAAGATTTATTTTGTTAGTAACCGCATTATCGGTGGATAAGATTCTGTTGTCGTGAAGAATTTGGGGATAATATACGAGCAACATCGAAGTACCGAACAGGAGAACCAGCAGGCAGAAAACCAGGGCAAGCGCATTCACCAACTTGGGGAGATCGTTCATAAATTCATGAACAAGATAGAACGTTCATGAGTTTTTATCAATGGAACATAGATTAGACGACCCTTTTGTGTCTTCTCCAGCGCCGGAGTAGCCAGCCGAAGCCCGAAAGAATGAGAATGAAGGGCCACAGATTGGCAGCACCGATGAGGAATACCAGGAAGAACTCCCATCCGCTCTTGAATGCAGTACCCAGTTTGGAAAAGAACCCAAAGTCAGTGCCGATCTTCTGGTAGTAGGTGATGGATAATGTGCTCATCGATACCTGATCAGACAAATATTTTAATCGGCCTTCGAAAGATTCTATTTCTGATCTTGCATTACCTATCTCGGTTTCCACTGAAAGAATCTCCTGAACGGTTTTGGCTTGCTTAAGAATTTCACGGTAGCGCGTTTCCACTTCTTTTTTGGCCCTCAATCGTGCTTTATGATCAATATATTCCTCGGACACATCCTGAACATTCACGGATTTAACATCTGTCGAGGAAGCCAGGGCATCAATGCTCATTAAAAGTGCATCAAAACCTGATGCAGGTACCCTGATGGTTTGTGAGAATTGCAGACGATCTTCAAGGGTCCGTTCTTCCTCATTGGAAGAGTAGGCCCCCAATTCTTTAATGATTTTTTCTATTTCTATTTTGGAATTTTTAACATTTTTTGTTTCAAAATCCAGTTGTCCCGTCTTAATGAGTTTGCGTTCGATGGGCTGTGGCGACTGAGAAACGTTACGCATTATCTCTTCATCCGGAACCTCTACCACTTGAGCCATTTGTTTCCGAGCAGTGGTTGATTCTTTTTTTTCGCAGGAGAAGATAAAAAGAAGAGCCGCAACAAAATAGAATAGTGATGTTTTCATAAGTTTATATGAACCTATTAATCCATTGATCCCCTAAGAGTCACAAAATTTGTAGTTCAATTTTGATGTTTACCGAACCTTGAACCTTAAACTTTGAACCCTCAACCCGGAACTTTGAACCCTGAACTCGGAATCCGAAACTCTGAAACCTTACTCCAGCGCTTTGACTCCCGGCAAAACCTTCCCCTCAAAATATTCCAGCAACGCTCCACCACCGGTAGATACGTAACTTACTTTGTCGCTAAATCCAAACTGGGCTACCGCTGCCGCGGAGTCTCCGCCACCGATCAATGAGAAAGCACCTTTTTCAGTAGCGCGAACGACTGCTTCTGCAACGGCTTTCGTGCCTCCTTCGAATTTCTCCATTTCAAAGACGCCCATAGGACCATTCCATAAAATGGTTTTTGAATCTTCAATGACCTTGGAGAATACAACCCGTGCCTGGGGGCCTATGTCCAGGCCCATCCATCCGTCAGGGATTGCATTGTTGTTGGCGATCTGGGTGTTGGCGGCTGCGTCAAATTTATCACCAGCCACCGAATCGATGGGCAGATGAAGTTCAACCCCTTTTGCTTTTGCTTTTTGAATCAAATCTTTTGCCAGATCAAGTTTATCCTCTTCAACCAAAGATTTGCCAATATTTCCACCCAAAGCTTTGAAGAATGTATAGGCCATGCCGCCACCAATGATCAGGTGATTGACTTTGTCCAGCAAGCGTTCGATGATCAGGAGCTTATCAGAAATTTTCGCGCCACCCATAATGGCCGTGAAAGGATTTGCGGCCTTGTCCATGACTTTCTTTGCATTCTCCAATTCAGCGGCCATGACATAGCCGGCACATTTTTCCTTGAAGAATTGTGCCACGATTGTAGTGGAGGCGTGCGCCCGGTGTGCCGTGCCAAAGGCGTCGTTGACATACAGGTCACCCAGTTTTGAAAGCTTTTCCGCAAAAGCGAGATCACCCTTTTCTTCTTCCTTATAAAATCGGAGATTTTCGAGCAGCAAAACATCACCCGGTTTGAGGGCCGCCGCTTTGGCTTTGGCTTCTTCTCCAATACAATCATTAGCAAACTGTACTTTGCGACCTAATAACTTTTCTGTCGTGTCGAGAGTGTGTTTGAGAGAGTATTTTTCCACGGGTCCTTCTTTTGGACGACCCAGGTGAGACATAAGAATGCAGCTACCACCATCTTTTAAAATTTTATTGATGGTGGGAATGGTGGCACGAATGCGATTGTCGTCGGTGACGTTAAAACTTTTATCCAGGGGGACATTGAAATCCACCCGGATGAGGGCGCGCTTGCCGGAGAAACTGAGGTCCTTGAGAGTTTTCATTTCTGTTTTTAATGATAGTGATTTTTTTTGACTGGCTGTTCAATCTCCGAATGAGATACCCAACCCTTTGGCTGCTTTCACGATATAAGAATCCTTTTTCACAAAGCTGGGTTCACGCACTGCCTCTGCCAGCGTTACCGAAGTAATGGCATTGTTTTGATAGGAGACCATTCTTCCGAATTTTTTCTCCAGCACCAGTTCAAAGGAATAAACGCCAAAGAGTGACGCCAAAATTCTGTCAAAAGCACTGGGACTACCGCCGCGTTGTACATGTCCCAGCACGGTCTCCCTTATTTCGGCCTCACAGCCTGCTTCCTTAAGTTGTTTGGATAGTTGATAAGCAACGCCCCCCAGTCGTACGTGCTCTGACCTTTTATCTCCTTGCGAGGAGGTAATGCTTCCGTCTTTGGGTTTTGCTCCTTCAGAGATCACAATATTGACAAAACCCCTCCCGCCCTTGTAGCGCAGATTGATACGCTTCACAATTTTAGCGATATCATAAGGTATCTCGGGTATCAGGCACACCTCTGCACCACCGGCAATGGCTGTGTGCAGTGCAATCCAGCCTGCGTCGCGCCCCATCACCTCCATGATCATCACGCGGTGATGGCTTTCAGCCGTGGTGACCAGTTTGTCAAAGCTATCAGTAGCAATTTGCACAGCGGTTTGGAAACCAAACGTGACGTCAGTCGCGGAAAGGTCGTTGTCAATGGTTTTTGGAACGCCGATAATATTAAGTCCTTTCTTGTGCAAGGCGTCAGAAATCCGCTGCGATCCATCGCCGCCGATGTTAATGACGGCATCAAAGTCCAGTGTCTTGATTTTCTTTGCTAATTCATCCGTCCTGTCGATAAATTTGATAGTGCCGTCGGGCTGAGGCACAGGGAATTTTAATGGGTTGCCTTTATTGGTGGTTTTTAATATGGTGCCGCCCCTTACGTGAATACCGGCCGTCAGCTTTCGGGTGAGCTTTACAATTTCTGTGGGTTCACTGAAGACGCCGTTAAACCCTTCAATGCTCCCGTAAACGTCCCAGTCTTTTTCTTTGCGGGCTCGTTTGGAAATGCCACGAATAACGGCATTCAGTCCGGGGCAGTCGCCGCCACCTGTCAATACCAAAACTTTATATTTTTTTTCCATGATCATTTCCAATGGGCGGGGTCCAGACGCCAGGCTTTGATGTAAGTGAGTTGTTCTTCATTAATGAATTTTTTATGGAGTGCCTCCTGTAAAAGGTGGTTGAAATCACTCAGGCAGACGAGGTTAACATTTTCTTTTTCGAAATTCTTCTCTGCGGTATCAAATCCATAAGTGAAAATGGCTACCATGCCGGAAACTTTGGCGCCAGCTTCGCGCAAGGCAGTGGCCGCTTTGAGCGAACTCCCCCCGGTTGAAATGAGATCTTCCACCAGCACCACGGATTGGCCCTTTTCAATTTTACCCTCAATAAGATTTTCCATGCCGTGGTCTTTGGGTTTGGGCCGTACATAGGCAAAAGGTAATTCAAGCTCTTCCGCTACGAGCACCCCTTGGGGAATCCCTGCAGTAGCAACGCCGGCAACAGCTTCCACTTGAGCGAAATTTTCGCGAATGGCTTGTGCCAGGCAGCGCTTGATGTAGGCGCGAACATCCGGGTAGGATAGGCTGAGGCGGTTGTCACAGTAGACCGGTGACTTCCAGCCGCTGCTCCAGGTAAACGGCTTCTGATGACTTAACCGGATAGCCCCTATTTCCATCAATTTAGATGCTATCGGCCCTGCCGTTGACTCCATAATCTTAATGCTCATAACGATGGCAATTTATCATGAAATGGCAACAGACCAAATAGGTTGATGTTCCTGGCGATGACTCCAGGACTTCCCCGGTGCAGCAGAGGGATAAATTATGTGCAAAGGATGGCCAGAATGAAAAGACTTGGAAAATCTGGTTTGTCTCTTTGAAAAATATTCGTGTTTTTGCAGTAGTTAATCGCCCATGAAGCTATTTGTAAACGACATTCCGGTCCATATCTGGGAACAAGACACGCAGCCCGAGGAGGGAAATTTCAATTTTGAGATTAACGCGTCTAAGGAGCCAATCACCAAGGCAAAGCTGATTAATCATGTCTGGATCAAACAGGCTACGGTCTACGACCTGAATTCAACCCTCGATCTGGTTAATTCAAAGGTGCCGACCAACCTCCTTTCCCTGGATATTACCGTACTGGATTATGAGGCTGTAAAAGTTTACCTCGATAATAAATTCAAGATCATCAAGGCGGCAGGCGGGCTCATCAAGAAAAAAGACCGGTTCCTTATGATTTATCGCATGAAGAAGTGGGACTTACCCAAAGGAAAGAAGGAGAGTGGTGAAAAATCCAAACAGACAGCTGAGCGTGAAGTGGAGGAAGAATGTAATATCGATGTGAAACTTGGAAAAAAGATCTGCACCACCTGGCATACGTATACCATGAATCGGCATAGCATGATTAAGAAGACACGCTGGTATCTCATGGAGCTTGTGGATGACTCAAGAATAAAACCCAGTGTGGAAGAAGATATTGAAGATCTGCGTTGGATGACGCAAAAAGAAGTATATCACGCGCTGGATAATTCTTATAATTCTATCCGATATGTTTTTGAAGAATATTACAAGATGTCGGAAAAGACAAAAACAAGCCGTTAAAGTTTGTAAGGCAGCATGGGCGATACGTCTCCTTCGTATCGGTGAACATCCCTGATAATGGAAGAACTCATGTAGGCATACTCAGGTGAAGTGATTAAAAAAACTGACTCAAGATTGTGATTAAGATAGCGGTTTACCTGGGCAATGCTGTTTTCATATTCAAAATCTGTGGTGTTGCGAAGACCTCTCAGTA
>JAYWDP010000092.1:0-2470 GCA_043779775.1 Cyclobacteriaceae bacterium | reverse complement strand
AATCGGCAGACTGTATAAAGGGTCGCACATCTTTGGTAGTACCCAGGTATTCAACGGTATTATTTTGAATCCATTTTTCAATCACTTTGAGTGGTATCCCGCGCTGATGGTCTGGATCTTTTGCACCAAGAATTTGAAATTGAGCATCCAGACCCTGTGCTTTAAGTCTTTTTACAGCTTCCACATATTCCATGATTCCCTTGTCTGTAATCAGACGGGAGATCAGTAAAAAAGTAAATTTTTTGTTACGCTGGTAAGGCGTAGGAGTGAATCGTTCCAAATCAATTCCGGAACCAGGTAAGAGATCAGTCGATTCTGCTCTCACCATTTTTTTTGAAATGAACAGGTCCCGGTCATCAGGATTCTGGAAAAATACTTTTTTGGGAATGCGAAACGTCCATTTATAGAGCAAAATGGCAATGGCCGATAACAAATTCTTTTTTAGGAATACAGTTCCAAGGCCACATACATTATTAATAACTGGAATTTTTAAGACCGAGGCCGCAAGGGAACCATAGACGTTGGGCTTGATGGTATAATGCAATACGATGTCTGGATTTATCTTCCGGTATATTGACCAAAGCTCAATAATCAAGGCAATATCTTTTAGTGGATTAATTCCACGGCTGTCCATTTTTACAGCGTGATGATGACATCCTGCCTCGGTTAAATAATGAGTAAAGTCGTCTAGCGGAGCTACCGTATGAACCTCATAGCCTTTTGCAAGGAGTGCTTTGACAAAGTTCATCCTGAAATTATAGATGTTCCAGGAGGTATTGAGTACGATTGCAACTTTCATTGAGCCAAAAATAGACCGTTTGGTGTCTTAATAAAAGACGGTTTTTGCTTGTTAAATGCCACAAAACTAAAAAAAAGTAACCGTCTTAAAAACTGCTGAGGGATTACCCTGTAAGTTTGACTCTGAATTTTATGAAAAACGGTACTCTTTTGACAAACCACGCTGTGTTGGTCCTCGTGGCACCGGGCCGGGAACCCCAAGAACTCATTGACGAGCACTTGGATGAACTTGCTTTTTTGGCGGAAACAGCAGGAATTACGGCCCTAAAGCGCTTTGTGCAACATTTGCCGCATCCTGATTTACGGTCTTATGTGGGTAAAGGCAAACTCGCGGAAATAAAAGAATTTATCACCTCCCAAGGTGTCAACAACATTATTGTCGATGACGACCTAAGCCCCAGCCAACTAAGGAACTTGGAGAAAGAATTCAACAGTGGTGATCAGGAAGCGAAAGTGCGCATTTACGACCGAAGCCTGCTCATCCTCGATATTTTTGTGATGCGGGCGCAGTCGGCCCAAGCCAGGACCCAGGTTGAGCTGGCCATGAACCAATATTTATTGCCCCGGCTTACGCGGATGTGGACCCACCTCGAACGTCAGCGCGGCGGCACCGGAACACGCGGCGGTTCGGGAGAAAAGGAAATTGAAACCGACCGCCGCAATATCAAGTTTAGAATTTCAATTCTGAAGGAGGAGTTGGAAAAAATCGAGAAGCAGAAGGTCACCCAGCGAAAATCGCGTAGCAATGTCGTAAGGGTGGCTCTGGTAGGGTATACCAACGTGGGAAAGTCCACGCTGATGAACCTGTTGGCAAAGTCGGATGTGAAGATGGAGAATAAACTCTTTGCCACCGTAGATGCTACGGTAAGAAAAGTGGTGATCGGTGATATCCCCTTTTTATTGTCAGACACCGTGGGGTTTATTCGCAAGCTGCCGCATCACCTGATAGAATCGTTTAAGTCCACCCTCGACGAAGTGCGCGAGGCTGATATTTTATTGCACGTGGTAGATATAGCCCACCCTTTTCACGACAACCAGATTGAGGTCGTTGATAAAACATTGTCAGAAATCGGGGCCGGGAATATTCCTAAGATTCTGGTGTTGAATAAAATCGATCTTCTTCAGGCAAAAGACAGCGCCATTGACCTTGAAGCCATGAAGGGATATTACCGACAGAAGGGTTTTGAAAAGGTGGTGTTCATTTCGGCGGTACAGAAGCAAAATATCCAGGAATTGAAAGACATCATTTTCAATGCGGTGAAACAATCGCACCTCAAGATTTATCCGAATTATGTAAGCTATTGAGTTTTGTGATTACTTGGTGACTTGGTGTCTTGATGGCTGAAGGATAAATTAGACACAAAGACACAAAGGCACGAAGACTCACAATTAATGCATGGAACTAAACACCAACTCCGCTGCCGTCAGATCTTCCAGTGCATGCCCCACGGATTTAAAAAATGTTATCTCGTTATTTTCAGTCCTTCCGGGTTTCTTTCCGGCGCAAAGTTCATAAAGATCCGCTTTAATTTCTTCGGCTTTTAGAATGCCTTCACGAATGGGTATTACGATGTCCCCCGTCTCTTGCAAGGCGCCCGCATAGTGATCAACAAAAATGCTGGAGCGTTGAATGGTTTCATTGTCGGCTTCGCGCATGTGCGGACGATAGGCG
>JAYWDP010000091.1:0-7281 GCA_043779775.1 Cyclobacteriaceae bacterium | reverse complement strand
TGACGGACTTTTTCTTGCCGCTGCCATCGTTTTAGTGTCAGCCATTTCCCTCTATCAGGATTCCAGGAGTCGCAATGCCCTGGAGAAATTAAAAGACTTTACAAAACCCACGTGTAAAGTGCGGACCCATTAATTTTTCACGGCACTACGGTGACCAGCGGACTGGCCATCGCCATCATCACGGCCCGTGGGCAATGAAACCAAATTGGGAAAAATCGGCAAGAGTCTGGAAAGCATCCAAGAGGAAAAGACGCCCCGCTGGCAAAGCTCTTTACTTTATCAACAAACAAAAATTGGAGACGTTTAATCCAAGAAATATAAATTTTTATAATCGTTTGAGGTTTAGGTTTACGACCATCGCATCTTTTGATGAGCCAACAGAATCTGCCCAGATTTCCGTCGTGGATTTTTGTATTTTCAGGCTTTAGAAATCCTCCCCATGACGGTTGATTTGCGCAGCGATACAGTCACTAAACCCACCCCCGGCATGCTGGATGCGATGATGTCTGCTGAAGTAGGCGATGATGTCTTTGGTGAAGACCCAACCATAAAGAAACTAGAAGAGCATTGTGCTCACCTCCTGGGAATGAAAGGTGCCGTTTACTGCCCTTCCGGAACCATGACCAACCAGATAGGTATTAAAATACTTACCCAACCTTACAACGAAGTGATCTGCTACCAAGGCGCTCATATTTACAAATATGAAGGAGGTGGTCTGGCAGGTAACAGCGGCGTCAGTGTCAAATTGCTTCCGGGAGATCGTGGTAGGCTGACCGTAGAAGAAATTGAGCCCAACATTAATTCTACTACCGATCCACATTACGCACACACAGCCGTGGTTGCCCTGGAGAATACGGTTGTGCGTGAAGCGGGAAGTTATTACACACTGGAAAAAATGAAGGGAGTAAGTGAATGTGCCAGATCCAGAGGATTGAAAGTCCACATGGATGGGGCCAGGTTATTCAATGCATTGACGGAAACGGGTGACCATCCGCAAGCAGTGGGCCCATTCTTTGACACGATTTCAATTTGTCTTTCTAAGGGACTGGGGGCACCGGTTGGATCAGTCCTGGTCTGCAACAGCAAGGAGCTGGAAACAAAAGCAAGAAGAATGCGCAAGGTATTCGGTGGCGGCATGCGGCAAGCAGGATATTTGGCGGCAGCTGGTTTGTACGCACTCGACTATCATATCATCCGGATAAAAGAGGACCATGTCCGAGCCAAAGTATTGGGCGACTGTTTAAAATCCCTATCGTATGTAAAATCGCTCATGCCGGTGGACACCAATATTATCATCTTCGAATTGGTGCCGGACATTACTACTGATAAATTTCTCCGAACCCTTGGAGAGTATCAGGTCAAGGCCCTGGCATTTAGCCCTTCGCAAATCAGGATGGTGACTCACCTTGATTTCAATGATGACATGCTTGAAAAGACCCTTACGGTGCTAAAGAAAATAACTTTCTGATATGGACGATTTAGGTAAATCAATTCCAGCAGCAGAGGGTATGGTCGACGCTGAGCAATCCGGGAGTCCCAAAAGACACAATGAATATTGACTGAACTGCGGCACTAAACTCGTTGATGTATTTTGTCAGCACTGTGGTCAGAAAGATATCCGGCGCCGGCAGACTCTAGGTGAATTGTGGTCTACGTGGATGGATTCGGTGAAAAAGGCGATCAAAGAAAAGAAAAAGAACCGTATAAGTCTTTCTAAAATCGAGTACAAGTCCATGCAATCTTATGACTCTGCGCAACAACTCAAATCTGAAATGGACCGCGATGGATGGTTTGTGAGAAAGATGATTTATCGCGGTATTGAGCTGAATCAAAAGTATGGAGACAACTCCAATAAGTTTGGGAAGGAATTCGGTGAAGCGTTTATGGAGAATTTTTCAAAAATACTTTTCTATTTGTTGCCCATTTTTGCCCTTGTACTTAAACTTTTATATGTGCTTTAAGTTTTTCTTCTTTGGATTTATATTCTTCTTTTTTGTTGCCCTGGCACTGGGCCTGAATGCAGTGCTAATAATCATGATGATCTGATGGCATTGCTCAACTCTTCCTCTCCGCCTTTGGCTGAACGCATGCGACCTTCCCGCCTGGAAGATCTGGTGGGTCAGGAGCATCTGGTCGGACCCAATGGAATCATCCGAAAGGCAATCCTGTCGGGCAACGTACCATCCATGATCCTGTGGGGCCCTCCCGGTGTTGGTAAAACAACCATCGCAAACATTATTGCCAATGAAGTAAAACGACCATTCCACACACTCAGCGCTGTCAGCGCAGGAGTAAAAGATGTGCGCGAAGTGATTGAAAGGGCCAGGTACTCGAATAGGCCTATTTTGTTCATTGATGAAATCCATCGTTTTAATAAATCCCAGCAAGATGCCTTACTGGGTGCTGTGGAAAAGGGAACGATCACATTGATTGGCGCCACAACGGAAAATCCCTCTTTTGAGGTAAACTCTGCTTTGCTCTCCCGTTGCCAGGTATATGTGCTTAACCCGTTGGGTGAAAAGGAATTACTGGCCCTCATGGAACAGGTGATGCAAAAGGATGAAGCGCTAAAGAAGAGAAAGATTACCATCCGGGAACATAATGCCCTGCTGACCATCTCGGGTGGAGATGCTCGTAAAGTTTTAAACCTCCTGGAATTAATCAGTGAGTCCATCTCAGGTGAAATTGAAATCACTGACCCGATGGTGATGGACGTTGCTCAAAAACATATAGCCATTTATGACAAGAGCGGGGAGCAGCACTATGATATTATTTCTGCTTTCATCAAATCCATTCGTGGCAGCGATCCTAATGCGGCAGTATATTATCTTGCCCGCATGGTGGAAGGGGGCGAAGATGTAAAATTCATCGCCCGAAGACTGGTCATCCTCGCATCGGAAGATATTGGCAATTCCAACCCCACCGCATTGGTTCTTGCTACAAGCGCCTTTCAGGCAGTCAATATGATTGGCTATCCGGAATCAAGTCTGATCCTCAGCCAATGTGTCACCTACCTGGCCTGCTCACCAAAAAGTAACGCAAGTACGGTGGCTATTGGTAGTGCGATGGGTAAGGTGCAGGAAACCGGAGACCTCCCGGTTCCGTTAGCGGTAAGAAATGCGCCGACCAAACTTATGAAGGACCTGGGATATGGTAAAGATTATCAATATGCCCATAGTTTTAAAGATAATTTTGTGAACATGGAGTTTTTGCCGGACTTAATTGCTGGTGAGAAATTTTATGATCCGGGTAGCAATCCGCGGGAAGAAGAGCAGAGAATTTTTTTAAGAAAACTGTGGAAGGAGAAGTATGGATACTAAACACAGATTCTGGTTGCTGCTTTGCCAGCGCGCCGGCGCGGAAGCTCTGACGCAGGCACCCGAAGCGTCTCGCGTAGGCTGGGATTCTGGTTGCTGCCCACTTCTCATAAACTCAATGAACCAGTAACTAACAACCAGAATCCTGAATCTATTCGCCCATGCAACGCCTCATTTTTGAATATTCTCCATTTTATTTTCTATTGTGCCTTGCAGTCGGCACTGGCTATGCGTTTTTTCTCTACTCAGCACGCTACTCCTGGGGCAGAACATGGAACCATTTTCTTTTTGCCCTTCGACTCGTTCTGGTATCTATGTTACTGTTGCTGCTGCTGGGCCCCATTCTCAAGCAGACAGAAAATATTTTTGAAAACCCGGCGCTGGTATTTTTAGTTGACAACTCACAGTCCGTAAAAGAGACAACGGATACGGCACAGCTTATATCCAGGCTCAGCCAGGTATGGGCGCAACTGAAAAAACAAAACCGGGAAGTATCCTGGGGGAGCCTGGATGGGGTTTCTGATAGCATTTATTTTGAAAAGTCATCTTCTGACCTTGCGTCGGGCCTGCGCGAAACCATCAATCGGTATGAGGGAAAAAACCTCGCAGGCATTGTGTTGGTCTCAGACGGTATTTATAATCATGGACTCTCGCCTTTGTATTTGCCATTTAGAATTCCGGTTTATACAGTCGGTATTGGGGACACCATAGAGCGGGCCGATGTGGTCTTAAAAAATGTGGCCTACAACCGGATTGTTTACCAGGGAAATAAATTTCCGCTGCGGGCAGAAGTTGGCGTCAACGGATTCACTCACCAGGATATCACGGTATTGGTGTTACAGCAAGGCAAAGTTTTGCAGCAGCAAAAAAGAAATTCAGGCACGAAGGCCTTGTTGGACTTTGACTTTGAATTGGATGCAGGGACGCAAGGCATGCAACGTCTGGAAGTTCGTGTAGAGCGTGTACCAAGAGAAGATAATTTAAAAAACAACCGGGCCAGTGCTTTTGTAGAGGTAGTGGAGGGTAAGAAGAAAATTCTTTTGGTTGCTCCCGCTCCTCATCCCGATATCAAAACGATTCGGGAGGTGGTGGAAAAGAATTCCAATTATGAGTTTGCAGTGCAAATACCGGGTGTTATAAATGGGGACCAGACCCTTCTCCAACCAGGCAAAGTTGATTTATTGATCGCACTGCAAAGCCCGGATCAGGATGGTAAAACCACAGCCTTGCTTTCAGTTTTTATTAAAGCAAAATCTTCCGTGTTAGTTATCATGGGTCAGAAAACGAATCTTCGAATGTTGCAAACCGTCGGTGTTCCTGTTGCATTTGATGTCTCATCCCAACGGGATGAGGTGCAGCCAGTACTCAATCCGAATTTCCGCGACTTTGGTTTTTCTGATGATTTGAACACTAACATCACACGATACCCCCCGGTGACTGTTCCTTTTGGAAAATTTTCTTTTCCAGCTACAGCCAAAGTTATTTTGCATCAGAGAATTGGCAGCTTGATTACTGATCGTCCGCTTTTATATACCGTAGAAATTGATCAACAGAAGATTGCCGTCCTTACTGGGGAGGGAATTTGGCGATGGAGGCTCAGCGAATATCAGGAAACCGAAAAGACAGAGGCATTTGATGAGCTGTTTTCAAAACTACTTCAATACCTGAGCACGCAGGACGACCGTCGCAAGTTTCGGTGCTTCCCACAGCAACAGGAATTTAGTAGCGATGGCCCTGCCGTGATGGAGAGTCAGGTTTACAACGACTTGTTTGAACCCGTTTTTGGAAATACCATCGACCTGGAAATCAGGGATGAGCAAAGCAAACTCACAAAGTATCGGTATGTCATTGGTCCTGGGAATAGCCGTTATCGTATCGGTGGTTTAAAAGAAGGCGTTTATCATTACAGGGCCAGTACCGAAATGAAGGGTAAGAAAGAAGAAGTGCGTGGGGAGTTTATGGTTACGGAGCAAAACCAGGAAGCGCAAAATCTCACAGCTGATTTCGGACTGTTGCGCAAGCTATCGGAAAATACAGGAGGGAAATTCTACCAGTTGCAGGAGGTAAACAGGTTAACGACAGAACTTTCTTCCCTGGAAGCGAAAAGCCTTATCCACACGGAGGAATCCTTTCATCCCTTGATCAATCTGAAGGTCGTATTTTTCCTCCTCCTGACGCTTATCTCCTTTGAATGGTTTTTGAGAAAGTATTTCGGAGCTTATTAGTGCCAGGAATCATGTTATAATTTGGTCACTATTTTAATGCAGGGTCACGAAGGACACTACGAATTCCACAAAGGGCACAACGTACTATTGAAATATTCCTCCTCCCGATGGGGAAAATATTATTCGCCTTTCTTCTCTTTAGAGGAAGATTTTACCTTTTTCAATTTGATGGTCAACACATCGCCTTCGCCTGGATAGTCGGCCATGATGGTGCCCCCTTCTTCGATTTCGCCCCTCAGGATTTCCTCAGCGACCGGGTCTTCGAGGTATTTTTGAATGGCCCGGTTCAAAGGACGTGCGCCAAACTGATGGTCATATCCCTTTTCAGCGAGGAAGTCTTTGGCTTTGTCGGTAAGCTCAACATTATAGCCCAAGGCTGTAATGCGTTTGAATAATTTACCCAACGTGAGGTCGATAATCTTATGAATATTTTCACGTTGCAGTGAATTGAAGACAATCACATCGTCGAGACGGTTGAGGAACTCCGGTGAAAAGGCTTTCTTCAGCGCGCTCTGGATCGTGCTCTTCATGATTTCTTCCTCATTGGCCTGGTTGGATTTGGTTGCGAATCCGATTCCCGAGCCAAAATCCTTCAGGTCACGTACTCCGATGTTGGAGGTCATGATGATTATCGTATTCCGGAAATCCACCCGGCGACCGAGGCCATCGGTAAGAATACCATCGTCCAATACTTGTAATAAAATATTAAATACATCCGGATGGGCCTTCTCAATTTCATCCAATAAAATCACGCTATAAGGCTTGCGTCTCACTTTTTCAGTAAGCTGGCCACCCTCTTCGTAACCTACATAACCGGGAGGCGCCCCCACTAACCGCGAAACAGAGAATTTCTCCATGTATTCGCTCATGTCAATGCGAACCAAAGCATCTTCCTTATCAAACAGATACATCGCCAATATTTTAGCGAGCTCGGTTTTGCCGACACCGGTTGGTCCAAGAAACACGAAAGAACCAATCGGCTTTCGGGGATCCTTCAATCCTACGCGGGTGCGCTGAATGGCCCTGGTAAGTTTCTTGATGGCTTCCTCCTGACCAATTACTTTGCTACTCAACTCAGAGGCCATACTCAACAACTTATTGCTTTCTTTTTGCGCAACGCGATTGGTAGGAATACCCGTCATCATACCGATGACATCCGCTACATTGTCTTCCGTGACAGTGTATTTCTCTGTTCGCGTCTTTTCTTCCCAGCGGGCTTTCGCCAGATCCAATTGCTCAATCAGTTTCTTTTCCTTGTCGCGCAACTGGGCTGCTTCTTCATACTTCTGACTTTTTACAACACGGTTCTTTTCTTTCTTCACATCCTCAATGGCCTCCTCATACTTGACGATGTCATCGGGAACGTGGATGTTGTTGATGTGAACGCGTGCTCCGGATTCATCTAGCACGTCAATGGCTTTATCAGGAAGGAAGCGATCGCTAATATAGCGGTCGGATAACTTCACGCAGGCATTGATGGCCTCCTGGGTATAAGTGACATGATGATGGTCTTCGTATTTTTCCTTGATGTTATCCAATATCTGGATGGTTTCTTCCACGGATGTGGAATCAACCAAGACCATCTGAAACCGGCGGGCAAGGGCTCCGTCTTTTTCAATGTACTGTCTGTATTCGTCAAGGGTTGTGGCGCCGATACATTGAATCTCGCCGCGCGCCAGGGCAGGCTTGAACATATTTGATGCATCCAGTGAACCGGAAGCACCTCCTGCACCGACGAT
>JAYWDP010000090.1:0-2472 GCA_043779775.1 Cyclobacteriaceae bacterium | reverse complement strand
CCAAAGTTGCTTTTATGTATGGACTGGTTGCTTTGCTGCCTGTTCTGTGGCTGACTTTTAGCGCCATCAACATTTCAGCGATGATGGTCATCACGTGAGTGAGATATGGAATTATTCAAGCCTTTGTGGCATGCTTCATTTTTGCGAAGCGTGTAGCCTAAGTCGCTGCTACTGATGAATAGTCTGTCTTCCATGCCTTTTCAAAAATTTATCCATCGACTCTTTATAGACTTCATGCTGATATTTCCCATCCACGGGTTTCTCTCTTCCGTTTTCCGCATTGTTGATCAGTTCGATGTAGGTCCTTGGTTTTTCAGCGTTCTCGATGGCAGGAATGATATTGAAATTTGACAATCCGATGTAGATTCCTGAAAAAATAAAAAACAGAAAAAGCAGTCCCGCTTTATTCTTAGAGGCAACTGTAATTTGAAATAGCGTTGTGGATTTTCCCGAGTAATCGTATTGCCTATTTCGGACAATTGCTATTAAAAACGGAACGGCAGATAACATGCCCAGCGCCCCGATTGCCGCAGACCCGGAAGGGCTGATGATCCTGACACCCAATGACAATAGAAAAAGGAGAATCGAGGAATAGAAAAAAATAACAATCCTTGCCAACTTAGGACTTTCTGCTTTTGTTGCCATAAAATAATCCATTGCGAAAAAAAAGTAAACAACAATAAATAGAATGCAAATCATTATAAATAGGTAATCAATGTAAGGCAAGTGAATGTAGAAAGCCCGCAAGCCAAAAAGCAAAAGCAACATGGCCAACAGGAACAGTTCAGCAATGCCAGGCAGATCTTTCTTTCCCAGATTTGAAAAATCCTCGAACAATTTCCATGCGATCTGCACGATGTACAATATGGCAAGACCAAAACATGCCGATCCTATCACCGTAAAGCCATAACCGTTTTGCGCCATCGTGGCAAAGAGGCCCATCAGAATAAGCGCCAGGAAAATGGATTGTAGCACCTGATTGAATTTCATATTCTAATATTCGAAAAGATCGTAAAGAAAGTCTGTATAATTTACCCACTCCAGCGTGGCCTTATCAAATTTGTCCCAGGCGGATTCAGTACTATCGGAATGCTTCAATACCTCGACATACAAAATGGCTATTATACACCGGAGTCTGTCTTCCGGATCAGCCAGCTCAGGTATGGAAGATCTGGCATCAAAATATTGACCCATCCTCGCTTGCGTTCTCACCCTGGCCAGTACGCCATTCAATTTGGCTTGAGCTTCCATGGCGCTGATGAGTTCACGGGCTTGCTTTCTGCTGCTTCGATCATCCAGAAGGGAGAGTATTTCCACCAGTCCCGTGCGATAATCAAATCCAAGTCCAAAAAATCTTTGATTTCCCCGAAAAAATCTTACCCTCTTAAGCGCTACCAATGCAGAGTCAAAATAGATTTTCGATTCATCCGAAAGGCCGTTCATTTTTGTGAAAGTGGCGAGTTTTGAATAGCCCAATGCTTTATTTTTCGTGTTCAAAAATTTCTCTATGAGCCCCATGGCTTCATTTCGTTTGTGATGGATAGACAATTGTTTGGCAACCGTCAGTTGCATATTATGAAAAGGCATGTCCTCTGTTAAATAAGGTTTAACATAGGTCAGAAACTTCAACCGTTTCACCCGGTCAAAGGCGCTTACCGTATCACCTGACTCAAAATAATCCTTCGCTAATTTCAGATTAATCCATCCATCATCCAGGACATCTGAATAGTGTGAACTTAACAAGACCGAATCCACGGAAGCTAGCGTGGCATGAGTTTGTTGCGCGTAATTCATGGCAGCCCTGTTCCATTTACCTGTCCCGGGTAAAATGCCATACAATTCAAAGTAGCTGCTGACCCAAGTGATCAGTAATCTGTAATCATCCAGATCATGATAATACCGGGTGAAAAGATCATTATTGACCAAGTAGTGGAAAAAGGCATCACCGTAATAACGAAAATCCCCCTGGTAAGTAAATGATTCGCACAACTTGAAGTGATCGGGATAAAGGAAAATGTGACTTCGCTTTAGCACAATCTTCTCCTTTTCACCGAGGGCCGGTATCGCGGAAACCTCCACCATAAGGTTCAGAAAATTTGCCGGTAGCTTTGAATAGTATTGATTTGCGATTGAAAAGAGACTGTCAATTAAATTCTGATTGATGCGACCACTGTCCCTGAAAATCTTGTCAGAGACCACGCCCTGGTGTTTGTATAACAGGGCAAGGTTATAGTTCAATTCATTCTTGTCTTTTATTTCAGATTCTATCAATTCCTTGTACAATCTGAAAAGTTCTCTGACAAGGTCATAATCAAAAAGCGCCAGGTTCTCATTGTAATTCCCATGTTGAATGAATTTAACCGTTCTCCGAAGTTCCGGAAGGCCGGCCACATTGGCCATGGTTTTTATAAAAGTGTATTTAGGTATTCCAATTGATTTTGAATAGGTGCCTACAAAATCAAGAAATGCAGG
>JAYWDP010000089.1:0-7339 GCA_043779775.1 Cyclobacteriaceae bacterium | reverse complement strand
TTATCATGTGCAGGGAGTTAATCGACCATTGCGGCCCAAAGATGACGATCGTCAGGATAACTTAAATAATACGATCTACCGGAATCAAATCAATAAGGTAGCCAATGCCATCAAGGAAATTATAAATGGCGTAAAAAACTTTGATTCAAAATCACAAAACATCCAAAGTACATCCGAGCCTTCGCGCGAAGAAGTGTTGAAAGTTCCGTCCATGCCTCGCTGGTACAATACTACGGTCCCCAGCGACATTCGCGTGGCTGTATTGGACGTTCCACAGCCTACCGTATTTCTGGCATGGGCGTCCAATGACCTGAAAGCAAAGCGCGAGGAAATAGCCCTCATCCTGACACGCGCTGGATTCCAGGTGATACCCAACAGCGACTGTCCTTCGACGGATGAAGGTTTCAAGAATGCTGTTGCAGAGCATTTTGGCAGGGCATCTTGCTCACTTCACATTTTGAGTGGTGAATTTGGACGACGGTTCGAAGAAGAAGACGCTGTTTCTTTCCCCATGCATCAGTTTGAAATGGCTAAGAAAAAATCAGCAGCACCAGGATCTAAATTCTATACGTTTGTCTGGTACTTGGAAGATTCCTCGAAACAGACAAAACCTCAACAAGACGAATTCATCAATAATATCCGGAATTACATTACGCCCAACATGACCTTTACCAATGCATTTAGTCCTATGCAGTTGGTAGAAGATATGCGGTCATTGTTGATTATAGAGAAGCAAAAAATGTTGGACACAAAGGATACCGATATCTTTTTCATTTTCAACAAGCAGGATGCCAAGGATGCGTACCCCCTCACGGATCTGATCAGCAAAGACTATACGGTAGAGGTAATGAATATTTTACCCGGCGGTGAAGAGCAATACCGTGAGATGTCCACACAACAGATACCCAAAAGTAAACTGGCGGTTGTCTATTTCCGCTATGGTGCGGATTGGGCGTTGCCCTTTATTAAACAGGTGTGGAAACAGGTCGGAGGCGCTTCCTCGCCGACACCCATGATGTTGGTAGGGGAAGATGATCCGCAAACCAATATGGCACGGATATTCAAAGCACCCAAGGTAAGTTCGAGCATCGTATCCAAAGAAGAAGTGCCGGAGGAAGTGAAGAAGACTTATAATAAAGTAACCGGTAATCAGTGAGAGGTATTCGGTAAACGGCATTCGGTAATCAGTGTATCAGTGATCGGTAAATTGGTAATCTGATTGTGGTTGATCAACAATTTGTTTAGTTAAAAAAAACCATTACATGAGTATAGAAGCAGAGAATTGGAATTGTTCAAAATTCGCGACCGCACCGGCACAGACCGAATACCAATTACCGAATACCGATTACTGATTACCATGTTTAACCCCCTCGACACCTTCCCCTACATCGGCCTCCGCCCCTTCTCAGAAGAGGACTCACTGTATTTTAAGGGGCGTGATGAGCAGATCCTTCAGCTAACAGCCTTACTGGAAGCCAACAAGTTTCTCATGGTGACCGGTGCATCGGGCGATGGAAAGTCATCGTTGGTTTATGCCGGTCTTGTGCCAAATGCGAGGGCGGGTTTTTTCAAAGCGAAATATACCAACTGGGTTGTCGCAGACTTCCGTCCGGAAAGAACACCGCTTCATAACCTGAGCAAAACCATTTCTCGGAATTTGAGAATCGGAAATGAAGAATCGGTGGAAGTTGAACTGAGGCGGGGATTTTCCTCTCTGGTTGAACTCTATACCACGTCGTCGCTTTTTCTGGACGAGCAAAGTGAAGCATGGAGTAGCGCCAAGGGGGATGAGCGCGATGAACTGCAGCGGAAGGCCGCCAATCTTCTCATCGTAGCCGACCAGTTTGAAGAATTCTTTACCAACCCTGAAAACTATTACAAGAATGCGCCTTCGGCCGATTCGCAACTGGTGATTAATCTATTGTTAGAGACGGCCCGCCTTTCCATTGATAAAAATCTCCCCATATATATAGTTTGCACCATGCGGTCCGACTACATAGGTCAATGCGCTGCGTTTCGGGGATTGCCGGAATTCATTGGCTTCTCACAATTCTTTGTACCGAGACTCAAGCGTAAAGAATTAACGCAAGTAGTGAAAGAACCGGCTCACTTGCATGGCGACAGGATTTCAAATCGGCTGGTGGAGCGGGTAGTCTATGACCTCGGTGAGGGTATTGACCAATTGCCTGTGCTTGAACATGCCATGAATGAGGTTTGGGTCCAGGCCAAGGAAAGAGGAGAAGAGATGGATTTATTCCATTATGCCATGGTTGGGGGTATTCCGGCTAAAGACCTTCCGACCGAAGACCGGGAAGCATTCAGGCTTTGGTTCACGGCCCTTCCATTGAAATTGCAAGACGCCTATCAGCAGCCCGGTTTATCGCACATCATCGACACCCATGCCAACAAACTGTACTTATCGGCTGCCGATCATTACAATCAAAGTCATGATAAAAAGATAAGCCTTGCTGATGCGCAACTGATCATTAAAACGGCATTCACTTGTCTTACAAAAATGGATGAAGGTCGCGCGGTGCGGAACAGGATGACCTTACAAGAAATCACAGACATCCTGGCCAAATCAGAACTCACTCACGAGGTGGTAGGCGGCTTGTTGAATATTTTTCGCGAACCGGGCAATACTTTTTTACGGCCTTACATAACGGATGAACCTGAATCTCAAAAGTTATTATCAGAAACTGTTTTAGACATAACCCACGAAAGCCTGATCCGCAACTGGGGGCTGTTGACGAGTTGGGCCAAAGAAGAGTATGATCATCTGACGGTGTATGAAGATTTCAAAAAGCAACTGGACCGCTGGCTGGAGAGCAATAGATCGAGAGGTTTTTTACTTCCGATCGGGCCGCTTACTTTTTTTGAAAACTGGCACAGCAGACTAATCCCAAACAAATATTGGGTTAATCGCTACCTCGACCCCGGCCTTGACAAGGAGACCCGGATGAAAGAAGGAGAGCAAATCATTGAAGACACCCGGGAATTTTTAAGCCGCAGTGCCCGGAAAGTGCGCGTTACCCGGTTGGTGGTGAAATACGGGGCTGCGAAAATAGCAGCGGCAATCGGGGTAATTTTTATTCTAGGCCTTTGCGCTTTCTATTACCTGGATGCCCGGAAGAAAGAAAATGAAAACGTGATCAAACGAATGCTGGCTGAGGGAAGGGAACTTATGAAAACTAGAGGAGTATCTAATAATTATCAGACTGTTTTCATTATGATTTCAGAATTTCTGGACCCCGGTTCATTTAAGGAAATCATGCGTGGAATGTCGGATGACGAGAAAGCAGCAACTATTGCCGCCATGCAGCTTGAGATATTTTGGCCCAGCACCGAAACGGATGCCCCCATTCGAAGGCAAAGCTTGTATTACCTGGATAGTGTTATTCAGACAGTACCGATAAAAGAGAATAATCCCGCTTCCCTCATGCGCAACCTGAAAGCCCTTGACTTACTGATGGCGCCTTCCCTGTTTTTTCTGCATACACAATCCGATGAACGTCTAAGTAAAATTGTAAATCATTCCCTGGCGGACATCGGTCAAATTGTTAAATTATCGCTTACCAGCGATTTTCCAGGTGAGGCATTGGATATTGCGGCCATCAACAGTGGACTGGAATATGCACTGCATTACAAGAAGTTAAATCCTGACGAGATCCGATCGATTGTTTCAAGCATCTCGCCTTTTGAAAAGCCAGGGCACAATCATTTTTTTGAGTATTTCCCGACGGGAAAATATTTGTGGTATTCAACGAATGATGAAATCAATAACCTCGGCGGATATCAGCAACTGGCCTATCTATATGCTGCGTTGGGAGACGTCACCAAGGTACAAATGTGTGTGGATAGTCTTACGAAGATGCACAATGATTATCCTATTTTCAGGACCAATATTTTTAATGTTGCCAATTACTTTATCACCTACGGGCAGGAGGAAAATTTGAGTAGTCTGGTTTCATGGTATTGCAGCAATCAGAAAATTACCGAATCGGAATTCTATGAACGATGGCTCAATCGCACAGGGGTTTTGAGCACCGTGTTTGTTTTTCAAAAAATGGTGGGGGTGAATCACAATCCCAACCTTGATTTGTGCGATATACCGGAGATCCAAAAAATATTTGACCTTTATTATAAAGTCATTTTAAAAGAGAACAAGAATGCGGATGTACTTCATTTCAATCTGGCCTTGTACTATAAACACAGGGGCGCATTGCTTTCCAAAATTTACGATGAGGAAAGGCAGGTTGCACGTCCCAGGAACATTGATTCCCTTTTTGAAAAGGCGGTGGAGCATTATCTGAAAGTGTCCCTTTCTTACCTCGGTCAGATCACGGAAATCACGGTCCGACAAATTGTTGCGGATATTGTCCAGCAAAAAATCGTCAGGAGGGATTTATTTCTTTACCCCGATCATTTTCAAAAAGTATATAACAACCGCTGGTTTGTATCAAAATACTATACGGATAAGTATTTTGATTTTCTGGTGGAGAAGGGTTATTTCTCAATACTGTACCGGTCACCCCATGACCTCGACCTGATCAATAACTGGCTGTCAAACTATTATGAATGGAAATGCGCCGGATATGGTGAGGTTCTGCATTACGCGGCGCCTTTACAAGAGCCTGTTTTACTTAGAATTGATTCACTTCTTTCCTACCATCCTTTAGCGGGCAAACTCAACAATAATTTGATAAAGTTAATACTCATTGATTATTTTCTGGAAAATGGACAGAACGGCCGCGTTGAAGAGTATTATAAAAAGCTTGAGCCCGAAAGATTTATAGAAAACCTGAAGGAAAGGTACATGGTACAAGACGCTTATTTTTATTTAATTAATCGCCTTGCAGGATATCTCGCCAGTGAAGGGAGGATAGAAGAGACCATCCGCCTTGCGCAGACATTTCCTCACCGCGCTAACCGCGTAAAAACCTATTCGATGGCAGCCCATGAGCTCCTTACCAAAAAAGCGGGAAGGCCGGAGACGGCATATATTCTGCTGGACTCTGCTATAAACGAACTCAACAGAATAAAAGATTTTGAGTTTGTGTCTAAAGACCCGCGGAACGCCCTGGCCCTTGCGTTGAGTGCAATTGGGGGGCAAGAAATGCATGCTTTGGCCAGGAAGTATGTGGAACAGGTTTCACTGGCAAGTCAGGATGATATGATTGAACGCTGGATGCAAGGAACAGCCTCCAGCGGACAATATTATCTGGCCTATGCGTCCATTCCCGATATAGCCGTAACATCGGACAGACTCAATTATTTCAACCAGATTTTGCTCCAGGAGGTTGCAAAACGCCCTATGAGCGAGGATTGGAAGACCACATTTATGAGCAGGTTAAAGGATTATACCTGGCAGGATATTTACTATGAATACGACATTTTCTAAGAGATGGCAAACTTCAAAAATCAGCAATCGTTAATCGAAATTCAAAAAATGAAAAACTGAATAATCAAATTTGAGTGAAAATTTAAAATAAATGGATTTAAGAACGACGATTAACGATTTAAGATTTATTAAGTGGAGTTCTCCGGCAGTAGAGAGCACTTCAAAAATCATTACTCGACATTCGTTATTATTAAATCAATTTTTTAGCAAGCATGTTTGAAGATCAGACCATATGTCCTTATCCCGGTCTCCGGCCTTTCACGGAAGAGGAGTCCCTTTATTTTAAAGGACGCGAAGACCAGATCATCAAACTCACCGGATTGCTGGAGGAAAAGAAATTCCTGATGGCGACGGGGGCCTCGGGCGATGGGAAATCTTCACTGATCTATGCCGGTTTGATTCCTCAGGCAAGGGCTGGATTTTTTAAAGCCGAATACAGCAACTGGTATGTAGCCGGTTTCAGGCCGGAGCGCGCGCCCATGAAAAACCTGGCTGGATCTTTGGCCCAACAGTTGAAAATGGATCCCGCAACCATTGAGGTAGAGCTAAGCCGCGGGTTTTCTTCCCTCGTGGAACTTTATAAATCATCCTCTCTTTATATTGATAAGAAAAGTAAGTCATGGCAGGAGGCCGGAGAAGACGACCGCAACCAGGCGGAACGGCAGGCAGGCAACCTTTTGATCATTATCGACCAGTTTGAAGAGTTTTTCACCAATCCTGAAAATTTCCCACAGGGTGTCCCTTCGCAAGATTCCAGGCTTTTGCTCAATATTATTCTGGAGACATGCAAAATTTCTCTGAGGGATAATTTGCCCATCTATGTAGTGTGTACGATGCGCTCGGATTACATCGGGCAATGTGCCGCCTTCAGAGGCCTTCCGGAATTTATCGGCTTTTCACAGTTCTTCGTTCCCCGCCTAAAGAAAAAAGAATTACAACAAGTGATCGAAGAGCCCGCGGTTCTGAGTGGCAACCGGATTTCAAAGCGCCTGACCGACCGGCTGATCTTTGACCTGGAAGAAGGCCTTGATCAGCTCCCGATTTTACAACATGCCCTGAAACAAATATGGATAACCGCGGACCGCGGAAGAGAAGAGATGGATCTGATCCATTATGCCATGGTGGGAGGAATGCATGGCGACAAATTGCCTAAAGAAGATTTTATTCGCTTCAGTGCCTGGGAAGAAAAGCTGCCGTACTATGAAAAAGGCTATCTCCACTCCCCGGGGTTAACCAACGTGCTGGACATCCACGCAAATAAGCTTTACGAAGAAGCGGCACCTTATTACAACCAAAAGTCCACAGTGCCGCTGACCGATAAAGAAGCCAAACTCATTATCGGACTTTCATTTTCATGTTTGACCCGCATCGACGAAAGCCGGGCCGTCAGAAACCGGATGACGCTGGAGGAAATTACAAACATTATTAACATCCCGAAATTTTCAATGGAGGTGGTGGCTGGTGTGCTCAATATTTTCAGGGAATCAGAAAACACGTTGATCCGTCCGTTTCTGGATTCAGCCAATGACGCAGAGATGGAACCGATGCTGCCGGAATCGGTTTTAGACATCACGCATGAGGCGCTTATCAGGAACTGGCAATTGCTAAAAAGATGGTCAGGCCAGGAATTCGAATATCATACGGTTTTTTTAGATTTTAAATTACAAGTTAACCGGTGGATGGAAAGCGGCAAATCCAACGACTATCTGCTGCCGATCGGCCCATTGACGTATTTCGAAAAATGGTACAAAGACTGCCGCCCGAACAAATACTGGATCAACCGGTACAATGAAAGCGAGTCAGTTGCTTCCGAAAAACTGAAGGAGTCTGAAAATATTCTCCACAACATTCAGAAATTCCTAAGGAAGAGCGCATTTCAGCTTTTGATCACCCGCACGTTCATGAAATACGGTGCGGCTAAAATCGCCAGGATTGCTG
>JAYWDP010000088.1:0-7353 GCA_043779775.1 Cyclobacteriaceae bacterium | reverse complement strand
TTTTAGACGATGGTTTTTCAGGGACTAATTCAGCTCCTCCTTTTCAACCAGTTTTTTCGGATGGGAGAGTAAAAATGATGCAGGATTTTGTTACCAACTCCGGTAATATTTTTCAATTCGATGATCATGGTACGAAAGTGTTTTCAATAATTGCCGCCCAGGTGGCAGGAACATTTACCGCTGGCGCCGATAAGGCCAACTACCTTTTATTTGTTACAGAAGACAATAGCTCTGAATCTCGCGTTGAAGAATATAACTGGCTTTTTGCTGCAGAAAAATCTGATAGCGCTGGAGCGGATGTGATTCAATCCTCATTAGGCTACAACACGTTTGACGACACGCAAATGGACTACACCATAGCAAATATGGATGGAAAGACAACGGTGATTGCCAGGGCAGCGGGCATGGCCAGGGACCGCGCTATCATTGTGGTTGTGAGTGCGGGCAATGAGGGCAATAAGTCCTGGCAATACGTTACTTCCCCTGCAGACGCCGATGGGATTCTTGCCATTGGCTCTGTAAATTCCTTAGGGTTGAAGGCCAACTTCAGTTCATTTGGCCCGACGGCCGATGGGCGGATCAAGCCAGACGTTGTAGCACTCGGACAGAATGTTACTATCATCCGCCCGGACGGGTCCCTGGGAAATGACAGTGGCACCTCCATGTCTTCACCGCTCGTGGCGGGATTGGTGGCGGGATTGGTGCAGGCGTTTCCGCAATTGACGCCTGCGGCATTGATCCAGGCAATAAAACTTTCCGCCAGTCAGGCTGCAGCGCCCGACAACAGGCTCGGATACGGTATCCCTAATTACATCGCTGTTAAAAATTATATAAACTCCACGCATCTGAATGATGCTGTGTTGATTTATCCCAATCCTGCCGCATCAACCCTCATGCTGGCGTTTAAAGAATTGCCAACAGGATCCGTAGAACTTACGTTTTATGATTCACAGGGGAAATTATTATCCAATCCTGTCTCCGGTTTAGATTGGTTAAATAACCCACTTGCAATATCTGTGTCAGGGCTTGCTCCAGGCTGCTATTTTCTAAAAATAAAAACGCCCACCCTGGAGTCAACCTATCGTTTTGTAAAGCTTTAAAGTATTATTTTTGGCGTAACTTTTATGAAAACCATCGTTGCACCTTCCATCCTGGCTTCAGACTTTGCTTACCTTCAACGGGAGATAGCCATGATCAATGAGAGCGAGGCGGATTGGATCCACATCGATGTGATGGATGGTGTTTTCGTACCCAATATCTCCCTGGGTATACCGATAGTGGAAGCGGTGAAACGCCATGCGAAAAAACCTATGGACGTGCACCTGATGATCGTCCATCCTGAGAAGTTTGTTGAAGCTTTCCGCAAGGCAGGCGCTGATAGGATATCCGTTCATGCAGAAACTTGCCCGCATCTTCATCGCAATATCCAACAGATCAGAGACCTAGGCGCCAAAGCAGGAGTTGCCATCAATCCGCACACGCCGGTAGAGGTACTCCAGAATATCATTCAGCATGTCGACCAGGTAATTGTGATGTCTGTAAACCCTGGATTCGGCGGACAAAAGTTCATAGAGAATACCTATCAGAAAATAAAGGATCTTAAGTCGCTCATACTTGCAAAAAAATCATCGGCTTTGATAGAAATCGATGGGGGTGTAAACCAGGACAACGCTGGTCCGCTTATGGAAGCGGGAGCCGACGTATTAGTGACAGGACACTTTGTGTTTTCGTCACCAGAGCCTAAAAAGGTGATTCAAAAGCTTAAGCGACTGGGCTAGTGTTGGACTGACGAAAGTAAAAGTACTAAAGTGTCAAGCGTTTTCTATTCATCGTGGATGCCATCGCCAATGATCGTCAACCAAAAGCCCTTAGCCCATGGTGACTACTGGCAGGAATTTTAATCTAATGAGGAAGAAACCTCCTGTCATGATAACTTCAAGAATTGCGTCATTGTTATTACTCTTCCTCTTGGTTGGATGTGCCCGGTCGGTTACACGCCTGGACCCCGCCCAATCTATGGACCTGAGCGGAAGGTGGAATGATTCAGACTCCCGACAGATCGCCAACAAGATGATTACCGATCTGCTGGCAAGTGAGAAGTTTAAGGAATACGCCAAGCAATTGGGTAAGAAGCCAACCATCATTGTGGGCCTGGTTAAAAACAAAACCAGTGAACACATTGATGCAGATAACTATATCAAGAAACTTGAACTGGCCATTTTTAACTCGGGGACAGCGGACCTGGTGGAGTCAGATTCGTTCCGCGATAAATTACGAGAGGAGCGAGCCCAACAGCAGGACTTTGCAGACCCTGCTACCATGTCACATTGGGGAAAGGAAGTGGGCGCCAACCTCATGCTATTTGGAGAGATGACTTCGGAGACGGACACCTATCAAAAGCGAAGGGTGGTCAACTATGTCACCACCCTTTTTCTTACGGACATGGAAACTAACAAGCGAGTTTGGTATGGGCAGGAGGAAATAAAGAAATATGTCAAAAACTAAAAGTTCAAAGTTTAAGGTTCAAGGTTTAAAGTTCGGAGCCTTGAACTTTAAACCTTGAACTTTAGACTTTGAACCGACTGCATGAGAAAAGTTCTTCTGACATTAATCATCATTTTCACGGGAGGATCCTGTTCTACCTACTATCAAGCCAACATTACTTTCAACGAAGAATTTGAGAAGGGAGACCTTGAGAAGGCGCTATCCACCTTACGCACAAAATCATCTGAAGCGTCGGGAAAAAAACAGTTTTTATTTGATGTAAATAACGGCTTATTACTGTCATTGATGGGCCGTTATGAAGAAAGCAATCAGTTCTTTGAAAAGGCTTATATCTATGGCGAAGATTACCACATTAATTATTTGAATGAAGCGGCTTCCTACCTGACCAACCCCAATTTTACGTCGTACCGGGGAGAGGATCACGAGCACCTCATGCTCCTTTATTTCAAGGCCATTAATTACCTGAAGCTGGGAAAATCAGAGGATGCCCTGGTTGAATGCCGGAGACTTAATATCCGTCTTCAGCAGCTTACAGACCGATATGACTCGGAAAACAAGTACAGAAAGGACGCTTTCATTCATACCCTTATGGGCATTATTTACGATTCTGATAAAGATTATAACAATGCCTTCATAGCCTATCGCAATGCCTGGGATGTTTATCAGGATGATTACCAGCGTCTTTTTAAAGTGGCGCCGCCAGAACAGCTTAAGTACGACCTTTTGCGGACCGCCAAACTCAGTGGTCTTGATAGAGAATTTGAGAGTTATAAAATTCAGTTCGGGATGGAAAATTATGAATATCGTTCGAATGAAGGTGGTGAACTGGTCTTCTTTTGGCATAATGGTTTAAGTCCGGTGAAGGCAGAATGGGGCATTAATTTCATCATCAGCCGTCAGGGGGACTGGATCACGTTCACAAACCCTGATCTGGGCATGAGTTTTCCTTTTAACATCGGCGGCTACAATGATAAGGACAGAAGAGGCCTTGCCAGCATGGAGGTATTCCGGGTTGCATTTCCAAAATACATTGAACGCCCACAGTATTATAGCAACGCAACTGTGACGTTAGATGAAACAGAATTCCCTTTACAACTGATGGAAGATGTGAATAAGGTAGCATTCAAATGTCTGGAAGAAAGAATGACGCTTGAGTTGAGTAAGGCATTGATTCGCGTGGCCTTGAAGAAGGCATCAGAATACCAATTGAAGAAAGATGACCGGGTGGCGGGATCTGTGCTGGGGATTATCAATGCCATCACGGAAAAGGCTGATACCCGCAACTGGCAAACCCTTCCGCACAGCATTTTTTACTCAAGGATCCCTCTCAAAGAGGGTACTAACCTTATAACATTTACAACTTCCGATGGGCAAGGGCATCATCAGAAGCATGACTTTACTTACGTGGTGAAGCAAGGCCAAACCATTTTTCATACCTTTAGTAGCCTGGAAAGCAGTTATCCGGCTTATAATTATTATTAAGTTGAGTTAACTTTGTAGTTCTGAGCCTTATTAAAAGCACTTTTTAAACGCAACGGTCTGAGTCGATCCAAGCCCATCGTGTCTCTTTTATTGCTGGGCGCCATGCTCCTTCCTGCCGTTGGCCAGGCACAAAAGGAGGATGAAGCCACTACTTTTCCATTGGAAAATTTTTATGCTAAAATCAAGAAACGGCCAAGGTCCATTCTGCGAAACGTCAAGTTTGGCCTTAGTACCGGGTATGGGAATACTTATTTTAGTCATCAGCTCGATGGCTTTGGTATTTACCAGGCCAGTGGGCAACCGCCCTCCATTTTTATCGCTAACTCTTCACCGACTGTGCGTATTGCGAACTGGGTAAATCAAGGTGGCGCGGATGTAACAACCTTTCAGCCGGGAAGCTTTATTGTTTCTTCTACCACAGACAAAATTGGATTTAAGGGCAACGCATTGAACATACCTTTCAAGGGGACCGTACATTATGAGTGGAGAGGACGATACCGGTTAGGCGGAGGATACTCTTATGAATTGATGAGCATAGGAAATTTGCATCCTATTTCATACACCGACAATATCTCAAGTTTTCAGCCGGGTGGATCAACAGGTTGGATGAGTAAGTATTTCGGATTGATCGGTGTTTCCTTTTATCGATTGGGTGATTACCTGTTTACCGGTGATGCGCAAATAGGAGGTTATAATCCGGGAGGTAATTTCGATGCCTCCCTGGTCAAGACGGCAGTCTATGTGAATGTTGGCGTAACCGTGGAGCGAGAATTGTCAGAATACCTTCGTTTATTTGTGCGACCTTCTTTCGAAATAAAAAGCTATTCTTTGAACCTTCCGGAAGGCGGGCCCACCATCGATCACCACATCAATGCCTTTTATCTAAACGTAGGAATATCCTACAGCATCCCGGAGTTGCCCAAGTGTTTTATACATGATTGTAAGATCCAGATGAACCACGCACACGGTGACAGAGAGTACCGGAGCCGCGTACATCCAATCTACAAAAAGCAGAATCCGCAGTATGGAGAAAATCATCCGAATCTGATCAAGTACAAGGGCAAGAATAAGCGGAAAATGAACCCTTATTGACGGGTAATAGAATCTTAATTTTTAAGGCCAAATTCATTGATTTTTAACGGGTTTGGGTACCTTGAATTCGCCCCTTTTTATCTATCTTTGGCCGTTAAATTATTGTTAAGTAATCGATAGCAATCCAGTGGCAGAAGAGACCAGCGGCCTACCCCCCCGGCAGAACATCATCCCGATCAACATTGAAGACGAAATGCGAGGAGCTTACATCGACTACTCGATGTCAGTCATTGTCTCCCGTGCCTTACCTGACGTCAGGGATGGGCTAAAGCCCGTGCATCGAAGGGTGCTTTATGGTATGCTGGAACTGGGTGTGAATTACAACAAACCATATAAGAAATCAGCCAGGATCGTAGGTGAAGTACTGGGTAAGTATCACCCACATGGAGATACTTCTGTGTATGATACTATGGTGCGGATGGCCCAGGATTGGTCATTACGATATACCCTCGTAGACGGTCAGGGTAACTTTGGCTCCGTCGACGGGGATTCCCCTGCCGCCATGCGGTACACAGAAGCACGTCTTCGTAGGATTGCAGAAGAACTGCTGGCAGATATCAACAAGGAAACGGTTGACTTCCAGCCAAACTTTGACGATTCCCTGACAGAACCAACCGTACTCCCTGCAAAAATTCCAAACCTGTTGATCAATGGCTCCTCCGGGATTGCCGTGGGCATGGCTACCAACATGGCGCCGCACAACCTTGGCGAGGTCGTCGATGGCATTATCGCTTACATCGACAACCGTGAGATTACCATTCAGGAATTGATGAAATATGTGACTGCCCCGGACTTCCCCACGGGTGGCATCATTTATGGCTTGTCGGGTGTACAGGAATCATACCTTACTGGAAGAGGCAGGGTGGTGGTACGGGCCAAAGCGGAGATTATTACTAACCAGAAAGGAAAAGACCAGATCATTGTTACGGAGATCCCTTATCAAGTTAATAAGGCCATGATGATTGAGAAGACGGCGGCCCTGATCAATGATAAGAAGATTGAAGGCATCACCGATTTGAGGGACGAATCAGACCGTGATGGATATCGTGTGGTTTACGACCTGAAGAAGGACGCTATTCCAAATATTGTACTCAATAATCTGTTCAAATATACCCAGCTACAGTCCTCATTTGGAGTCAATAATGTTGCCCTGGTAAAAGGGCGGCCTCAGACACTGAACCTCAAGGATCAGATGGTCTATTTTGTTGAGCACCGCCATGAGGTGGTGATCCGGAGGACGAAATTTGAATTGGCGGAAGCAGAAAAAAGGGCCCACATTCTGGAGGGTTATCTCATCGCCCTGGATCACCTGGATGAAGTTATTACGCTGATCCGGAACTCGAAAGACCCTGAAATTGCCAAGCTTGGATTGATGGAAAGGTTTCAACTTTCGGAGATTCAGTCAAAGGCTATTCTTGAAATGCGACTGCAGCGGTTGACGGGCCTTGAAAGAGAAAAAATTCAAAATGAATATAAAGAAGTCAAGGCGCTGATTGAGCGTCTGAATGAAATTCTCAGCAATGAGCCAGCAAGGATGGGGATCATCAAATCCGAGCTGCTGGAAATGAAAGAGCGCTATGGTGATGCAAGAAGGACCAAGGTTGTAGCCAGTGATGATGATATCACAGTGGAAGATATGATTCCGAATGAAGAGATGGTAATTACGATCTCCAATCAGGGATATGTAAAACGAACCTTACTTTCAGAATATCGAACGCAGGGTAGAGGCGGGGTTGGTTCTAAGGGCGTTACCACCAAGGAGGATGATTTTACAGAGCATCTTTTCATTGCACATGCCCATCATTACTTATTGATTTTCACTGCGCTGGGCAAAGTATTTTGGAAAAAAGTTTATGAAATCCCGGAGGGCACAAAGATCTCTAAGGGAAGGGCGATACAAAACCTGTTGAATATTGAGCCAGGGGATTCTGTGCGTGCCGTCCTCAATGTAAAGAGCATTGAAGATGAGGCTTACGTAAAAGAAAATTTTGTGATCCTTTGTACTGAGCAGGGCACGATTAAAAAGACTTCACTGGTGGCCTATTCCCGTCCACGAGCCAACGGCATTACTGCCATTACAGTCCATGAAGGAGATCGGTTGCTGGAAGCGGCACTCACAAACGGAAAGAACCATATTATCATTGCTAAGAGCGGCGGCAAGGCCGTTCATTTTAATGAATCCGATGTTCGCCCCATGGGCCGTACCGCTGCCGGAGTTCGCGGTGTGACGCTGGAAGGGGCCAGGGATAAAGTTATTGGCATGGTTTGCATAAC
>JAYWDP010000087.1:0-18698 GCA_043779775.1 Cyclobacteriaceae bacterium | reverse complement strand
TTACCTTGGTTGAATCACGGTCTTCACGTGCAGCTTTGATAAAAATATGGTAGTTATTTTCATCGAACGATTCGGTGATCATGCCAATCTCACCTATGCCCTGACCGGACAAGGCGTGTGAGACTATTACCAATAATATCAAAAGGTATAACCGAGACATAGCGTAGTGGTTCCCTGTTTATAGTATGAAGAAGCTATTGTATACCGGTCATAAAAAAATGACTCTACACCAGCCGGTTTTCCCCAATCCTTTGAAAGGTCTTTGTATTGGGTGTCGACAAAAGGTTCGTAGTGTCGGAGAGCAAGGATGTATCTGTTATATCTGAATCCAAAGTTCAGGGTGAGATAATTGGCGGATAACGGGTTGCCGATGGAGGAAGTAATAGAACCATCAAATGTATATTCAAAATTTGTATTCGGGTCTCTATAGCGGAATTTCTCTGTTAGATTGGTAGATAAAATATAATTAAGGCTGACTCCTATATCAAAAAAAACAGAAACGTCGTTGTCATGTTTGCCAGGCTTTGTTCCCATCATTAATCGAAAGGGAGCAAGTTCATAACGGAGGTGGATCGGTAATACGAACTCGTACTGAGAAAATGAACTCGTCATGTAAGGGTCGATGGTATTTGAGCCATATCCTGACCAAAGAATGTTAGGGCTCGCAACAAAATAGAATCGCCCTGAGGACCATTTTTTGGGACTGATTTGAATGGCGTGATCAACCCCTAACGAGGCATTGTAAGGGAATGGACAGAGGTAAACGAAATTTTTTCGTGACTGTGAAAAACCAATGGTCGAAAAGAGAATGGCAAGGCCGATGACAAGCAGCTTTCTCATCTTTAAAATAGCCTGTAGGACAATGTTAGAAAGGTTGTCCAGGCTGTAAGTTTTTGCTCTTCCTTTCCAATTACATAGGCATAGTAAGATCCATAGTAGCAGGGATTTTGGTCCGTAATAGTTTTCACACCTGTGGAAAAGCGATTGGTCAAGGCAAAAGCAAATTTCATTTGAAGCGTCACCCGGTTAAGCCTGAAGAGCAGACCGAAGAAAAAATCCGGCTGAATTTTTGGCATGGCGCTGGTGACATGGGTGGTCATGTAGTTATTGAGTGTGTCGCATAGTTCTCTGAGTTGAGATTCAATAAGGTAATTGATATTGATTCCCAATGATATGCCAAACTGATCACCCAGGGAGGCTGCTTTGATGCCAATGGGAACCTGGATGAATTTATTAGTCAAACGACTGATATTGTTATCATAACCGCCTTCTAGATAGAAAGCCCCGGAGGTAAGCGCAAAGTGATAACCCAGATATTTGTCCACCTCAACGCCATAATAAAATTTTCGCAAAGAGGGCATACCGGAATTAGCATCGTTGTGATAGTAGATATCGCTCATGCCTGCTGTGATATAATATTTGGTTTGACTGAAGACAGGCAGATGAAACGCGAGGATATTAAAGGCCAGCACTAAAAATTGGGCGGCACATTTTCCGGCTTGACTGGTATTCATCAGTACCAAATTTAAGTAAGTCGGTGTTAATCTGTGAATCTGTGGCTATTTATAATGCTTAACAGTAGTTGCTTTTTGATAAATAGCGAATAGACTTATTCCATAGTTACTTGTTTTAAGGCCTTTTTGCCACAGATTCACAGATTAACAAAGCAATCTTTAGAGTGTGCACCGTCCTTGTCAGGGGTGTTATTCCACGTAATATTCTAGAATCGCTATACTTGGTATAAGGGGAGGAAGTTATAATTTTACATTCTAATCTTGCTACATGAGAAAGAATTTGATAGTCATTCTGGTTGTTTTCGGTAGCCTTTCCGCTTTTGCACAGGCCGACAGTTGGGACCTTTTTGCCAAAACAAAATTTGAAACGAAGTACAATGAGAAAGCTGCCGAGTATTTTCTCTATCCTGTCTTTGCCAAAGAACTAAAAGACCTGGTGGGTAAAGAGATTTCAATCGAAGGATATTACCTGCCGATCGACGTCCAGGATGATGCCTATATTATTCTTTCCAAATTTCCTTATAGCCAGTGCTTCTTTTGCGGTGGCGCTGGACCGGAATCCATCGCTGAAGTAACCTTTAAGGTGAAAGTCGAGAAACTTCAAATGGACCAATACATTAGGGTAAAGGGCATCCTGAAGTTAAATGAAGGAAATATTGAGCACGGGAATTTTATCGTGGAGAATGCGGTGATGGTGGGGAAGTAAAATAGTTGTCCGTTGTTAGTTTTTCGGAATCATTCCTTAGGCAATTTACTTATTCAGTCTGGAGACTACCATCAGCCACTAACGACTAAAAACCATCAACTAACAACTAAAGAGCCTGCGTGCGTAACGCCGGATATCTCTTCTGCATCCATTCAAAAGTTCCAAAAAGCACACCGCAGAATACCAGGTTGCCAATAAGCATGTTTCTCAGGAAGGGGAGGGCGAGGTAATAGCATTGTAAAAAGCCATTCAGGTCTTTGGTGTACATCGTATCGCCAATCCATACACCAAAATCGGTGACCAGCCAATGAACCAAGGCTGCGGAAATACCCCCAAGGGCAACATTTACAACAGAAACTTTTTTAATGAATTGGCCGACAATGACCATTAATGCGAAACTACCATAGACCCAGTAGGCTCCGGAATAATAAAGCATCCAGCCATCGAAATAATACATCTCGTTAATTAAAACATCGCTGAGCCACAGGGCGACCAACGGAACGAGAAATGCTTTCCATCGGTCCCTGAAATAACATCCTCCGAACAGCGCGATGGCACCTACGGGGGTGACGTTACTCATGATGCTAAAGACATTACTGGACTGGAGCAGACGAAAGGCAGCCGCAACGGCGATCATCAGGACCAGGGCGGTGGTGCGGGGCTGAATTGATTTGAGGGACATAATTGTTAGAGTCTAAAATTCAATCCTGACATTACGTTAAACTTCAAAGTATTGTATCCATAGACCTCCATATAATCCTGGTTCAGCAGGTTTTTGGCATCCACAAATAGTTTGACTTTATCTTTAAACAACTTGTATTCAAGATACAGATTTAATAGTGCGTAGGCGTTGAGGTTAACATTTTCAGTGACAAAAGTAGCCGAATTAAAGTATAAATCCGAACGGTTACTGAAGGTCTTTAGGTTGGCCTGGATGAAAAATTTTGGTGTTGCCTGGTAACCTATCGTGATTCCAAAAGAATGCTTAGGCCTGCGGAATAGATTGTGGTACGACGTATCCTTGATGCCGCTTCTGTCGGTGACCTGACCGTCTACAAAAGCATAAAATGCTTGAAAGGTAAACGATGGGCTTATCTTTTCGCTTACCTCAACTTCAAATCCATGGTCGCTTTGTGTATTCAAATTGATATACTTCGATTGGAAAGTTGCGGAGTTGTAAGAATAGAATATTACATCGGACAGGTTACGCTGAAAGGCCGAAAGACGGACATCCAGATTCTTGCCGGTATTAAAAAACTGAACACCACCTTCGAAGTTCTGACTTTTCTCGGGCTTTAGATCGGGATTAGCGCCGTATTGACCAAAAAGTTGATTCAGGGTGGGGGTTTTGAATCCTGAGGAGACATTAAAGAAAAGTTTTGTCTGATCGTTTAAAAATAGGGAGGGGTTGAAGCTGTAAGTGAAATTGTCGCCATATTTAGAATGATGGTTGAGGCGCCCGCCAAACTCCAATGACAACCCTTTTTCATTTTTTATGAAAAGCGAAATATAAGGACTGGTAATAGTTATCGTCGGATTTTTTTCTATGGCAGTGCTGTCCAGCATATGAATGTTCTGATAGCTCAGCCCTGTGAGTAGTTGCACTCGCTTCGTGAGATCATATTTCAGAAAAGCCTCCGTATGATGAAACCTTCCTTTGTAGTTGTAAATTCCAAAATCGGAATCAAATTTTCGATCTGTTTTGTCATAACCATACAGGAGGTCGATTTCACCTTTTGAAATCTTGTACTGTGCACTGAGTCCTGTGTTTGTTAAGTTTGAAGTATAGGCATTTTTTTTCGAATCGGTAAACGAGCCATCATCATACTTACCATAGAAATTATTGTACCGGAAATACGGTTTGATGGAAAAAGCCTGGGAGACTTTAAGATTGACATTGGCCTGAAAGGCGTCCTGACTATAGCCATCCTTGTCAAAATTGGCTGTCCCTGTAAGATCTTTTGCTTCGCTGATGCCGTCGGTATTGAAACGGGTGTATCCAATGTTATAATCCAGCTTTTCAGTACTTCCTGAGATACCGGCGTTTCCTTTAAAAGTATTGTAACTACCATAGCTGAGGCTGGCCGTACCTACCAACGGCTTTTCACTTTTTTTCTTTGTGATAATGTTGATGACGCCGCCTATGGCATCGGTACCGTAAAGTGTCGATTGACTCCCCTTCAGAATTTCAATGCGCTCAATTTGATCTACAGGCAGCAAACGAAGATCAAAGGCACCCCCGACGCCCGAGGGGTCATTGATCGGAATGCCATCCAGGGTTATCAGTGTATAGGCACTCCCGGCCCCCCGCAAAAAGACGCCCTTGTCTTTGCCCGGATTGCTGTTGGCACCGTTGATAATCAGACCCACTTGTTCATTAAGTAGTTGCGATACATCTTTTCCAGAACTTCGGGCAAGCTGATCTTCATCAATAATGGTGAGGACTTTAGCCGTTTCGTTGACGTTTTTAGGAAACTTGGTCGCCGTAATGACAACTTCGTTAAGTGGAGTTGATCGGATTGAATCCTGCTGGGCGTTGGTTTGATTTGGCGTCAGCCACCAAAGGACAATGAAAGTGATTGCCCAGATTTTTCTCTCTTTTTTCACGGTTGAAAAAGTTTAATGGTTTGAAAAAAGAGTAAAAGGCTTGCATGAGACTACGAAGTGTGTGAAGGGCACCATGGAATTTTCCCCGTGCCGATCACAAAAGTCATATGAATCACAGTCGCTTTTTACCCGAAGCTCTGAAATAAAAATTGTAAAGGCAGGTCTCCTGGCTTATACCCTGTTGCTGGTCTTCCCATCCGTCCCGATAATAATCGGGACCACAGTGACCATAAAGAATGAGCAACGCTTAACGGTACTTACAGTAGCGGGAACTGCCCCCGTTTTTCACGGGGTTCCCTTTTAACCCCGAAATTGTCGGGGACCATTACGGGTGCAAGTATAAGGTTTTTTTGAGAATTCTTTCAGAAGTATGATGAGAATCCGAACTGGAAGCCCGCCGTTCTGGTCGCGGGATTACCCAGAATATCTTGCTGCCAGTTGTAGCGATAGTTGAGCCGGATCACGGTCAATGGGTGAGGACGCCAGCTGAGTGCGGGAACCACAGACGAGAAGTTATCATAAATATTTCCTCCTGTTTCCGCAAAAGTTCCTTTGTTCCAATCGACGTACTCAAAACGGCAGGAGAGGTTGATGACTGACCGTTCAAATCCAAAAACGGGTTTTCGAATGATGGGTTGCACCACATCCAGGAAGCCACCGAACTGATGTATGCCGTACTGCTGCGTGTACGTATCAGGGATATCTACCGACACAAAGGCCCATTCAGTGAAAATGTAGGTGCCCGTTTTACGAAAAGTCCGGTTAAAATCCACGGCCCACGTATCTACACGCCGCTTTTTGTCAAGTGTTATGCCGTCATTCTGAAACTTATTGTATACGCCTCCCATATACGACAAGCCGAGTTCGCCGATTTTTTTATTTCGTATGGCAGTTTTCATAGTCAGGAGCGGCTCTCCGTTAAAACTTTCTTCAAACCGGTTAGGGTTCAACTTGGTGGCTGGGAGAAACGTTTTATTTTGGTTGTTGGATATGATTTGGTCATCGAATCCGTTGGTCAGGTAAGCTTCATAAGCATAGACCCAATCTTTGTCATATTTTTTTCCGTAAAGGCCAAAGCCCACATTGCTCCAGGTGGCTGGCAGCATCTGGGTGGCTGACATCGGCCGGTCGATAAATTCCCACTTGGGTCCGTCATGATTTTGGTTAAATGCTCCAATGGGGTTCATCACAACGCCGCCGCGCAAATTTAATAGGGGATGAAGTTCAACATCAACGGATGCAAATTCAATATTGATTTCCTTCGTGCCGTCTTCAAATTCAATTTCAGAGAGGAACTTGATACGCTTATAAATGGTGGAAGCGATGAAAAGGGTGAGACGCCGCATTTGAAATTGCTGCCCTTCGGAAATCCCATCCGTGCCTAGGTGTTGCCAGTTTGCTTCTATGTAACCGCCCAATGCAACGGGGGTCTTGCTGACTGAAAGGAACGGGCGATTGTAAATGGCATCCATGTTCAACAGCATCTTCGATGTATCTCTCGGTATTCGCTTCAACAGCGTGCTGTCAATCTGTGCAAAAGTGCATGTAGCAGCGAACATCAAAAAAATATTTAAACAGAATATTTTCATCCGTTATTTTAATTCAATGAGGAGTTTATCCTCGTTAACGATGACTTTGAACGTCCTGAGCTGTTGTTCTGCAGGTCCTTGGGACACTTTCCCCCTGTTGTCAAATTCACTTCCGTGACCGGAACAATGAAGATGATCACCAGCCGCCTGAAGTTCCGTGCCCTGATGAGTACACTTCATCAGAAGAGCCGAATAATCGGAAACCGAAAAACGGTAAACGCAGATTGGAACCTCCAGTCTCTCATTTCTCACAATAATGTATTCACGATACGCAGGCGTATTATTTTTTGTTATTTTAAATTCCATAGCCCCTACAGAGATACCATTGGATTCGAAGGTACCCTCAACGTAGTGGGTGGTCCCGCAACCGACAAGTATCGATGATATCAGCGGTGTGCCCATGCAGGTAGCGCAGGTTATTTTTACAAAATGACGACGGTTCATCATAAGCTTTCGAGGAATCGTATGAGTTGTTTCTTTTCCTGATCGGTCAAAGATTGATAGCTGTTGCGGCTGCTGGTGGCTTCTCCTCCATGAAAGAGTATGGCGGATTCGATGCTGGTTGCGCGTCCGTCATGTAGCAAATAGTAATTTCCTCCCTGCGAGTTCTTTGACAGACCCAATCCCCACAGCGGAGGGGTCCGCCATTCAGCGACGAATGCCGATCCTTCCGTATATCCATCGTTGAGGCCAGGGCCCATATCATGGAGCAACAGGTCAGTATAGGGATAAAATATTTTATTATCGAGGACAGTAATAGGACTGCTTCCTGTTTTTAATTGAAGTGTGTGACAGGCATTGCATTGGATTGAGGTAAAAATATTTTTACCCAACACCGCATCACCATCCAGTCTCTGTATTGGAGCTTTTAAGGTCTTAAGGTAGAAAACAACTTGATCAATCGTCACATTGGACACCTCAGGATCGATGGGCTGACCTGAATAGGTATCGTGTGCTTCGTAAGTTGAAGTTATTCCGATGTCCTGATTGTAAGCCTGTGCTGTCTGTTGCAATAGATCATAGGTGGAGCCCTTTTTTCCAAAGCGCCCAATATATTTTCCGCCTTGCGGGACACTGTTGGGTCTTGGCGAGATGTAGCTCTTCAGCGTCACCCAATTAGGCACGCCGCTGATGCCGTCGCCGTTGGCATCATTGGGGTCGGCCAGTGCCAACAGGTCGGCATCGGCGACTGTATCCAGGTATCCGAGTCCCGTGACGGCAGGAGGAGTAAATTTCGAAAAGGTAGCACCTGCAGGGATCGTTTCCGGCTGGTATCCAGGCACAGCGCGGTGTTGCAACTGAGGTCCGCCATAGTTAAGAAAAGTATTGCCGCTTGCATCGCTTTGTCCGAAGCGGGTAAGCGTCGTGAAGGGGTGACCCTTTCCATCACCGGCATGACAACTACCGCAGGAGGTAGCTACAAACAAAGGGCCCAGTCCATTCTGCGTCGTGAAGATGACATCGTTAAAAGCGCGGTCACCTTGTTGGAAACGGTGTATCTCCTCTCCGGAAAGGCCATTGATAGGCCCATCGAGAATGGCCGAATCAGAGGGGGCTGGGGGTTCAAATTGCTCACAAGACATGAAAGCAACGAGAAGAAAAGCAGGTAGCAACCTTTTCATATTATTTAGAATTATAAAAATAATAATTTAGACTTGTCTAAAAAATTGTTTGAGATAATAAATTTGGAATCGAAGGCCGCCCGCGCAAGAAGCCGTCAAAACCCCAATTAAATGAATGAGGAATGGTGCCTGAAACAGTATTACACTGCAGCGGCCCGTACAACAGCCGTTAGGTAATGGGTGCAAATTAAAATGAAGACATTTTATGCTATTTCCCTTTTTCTAATACTAAAATAAAGGGCAAGCCCCGGGACTATCGTAGCCAGCGAGTAGTAAATTATTTTAGGGTCCTCACGAAACATGTAATAGATCATCCAGCAGGTAACCAAAATAAAAATAATGGGAGGTATGGGATAGAAAGGCACGCGGAAAGGACTCTTGGGATACCTTTTCCTGAGAATGAAGACACCCGCCACCGTTAAGGTGGAGAAAATGGACAAACTGATCGAAATGTACTGTATGATCTCAACAAAGGAGCTGACCAGGACCAGGAATACAGACCATCCGGCCTGAAAGATGATGGCCCAAGTTGGCATGTCAAATCGGTTTTTTATTGAAAGAATCCGTAAAGAGGAATAATCTTCTCCCATGGCTTCACTGACGCGTGAACCCGCAATGGTCATCGCACTGAGCGTTGATAATAAGGCAATGCTGAAAAGCGCTGAGAAGACTCTTCCAATCTTGGTGCCAAATAATTTAAGGGCTACTACATTTCCAATATCGTTTTGCCCTTCCAGCTCACTGAAGGTTGCCGTTAATAGAAACATACTATTAAGGGCGAGGTAAACAATCACCACGGTAATAGTTCCTATCAACAATGCGAGGGGTAAATTCCGGGTAGGACTCTGCAGATTCCCGGCGATATAGGAGGCTGCATTCCAACCAGTGTAGGCATACACTACGAACACTAGGCCAACAGCAAAGGCTGGAGAAGTGATCAGATCAATATCTATTTCGTGCGGAAGGAAGGAAATCCCGGAGCGTACACTGGGAATCATAAAGGGTGCCAGGCAGAAGAATACGATCAAAGATAATTTGATGGTGGTCAATACGGTTTGTGTCCACCCTCCGGTCTTTACACCCAGCAAGTGGATCCCGGAAATGAGGATGATACTGCCCACGGATACGACTTTGTTATGTACGTTGAAAAGTGTGGAGGAGTAAGAACCGATGGCAATGGCTACGGCGGAAATGGCGCCGCCAAATCCTGCGATGTTGCTCATCCATCCGCTGACAAAGCCAAGGGCAGGGTGAAAAATTTTAGACAAGTAGAGATACTCCCCGCCCGAGCGTTGCAGGGTGGTAGCGATTTCTGCATAGGTGAGCGCGCCACATAAGGCCACCACACCACCCAGCAACCATAACATCAGGATAGCAAAACCAGAAGGCAAGGGACCTACCTGATATCCAACGGATGTGAAAACACCGGTCCCTATCATGTTGGCAATCACCAGGGCGATGCCAACGGATAAGGTATATTTTGATTTCTCCAGCATGAATTAACAGATGCGAAGATGGGAATAATATTTAATGACTATCTGAAGAATCGTTGTAAGCATTAAAAATGTAAAATTATTCTTACCCTTTCATATAAATTCATTGAAATTACAATTCGGCCTTCCTACATTACCTAAATTAATTACCATTCAAAAATGAAAAAAGTTCTCTTCCTGATCTGGACAATAGCTCTGCCTTCATCTGTTTGGGCCCAGGTTCCTGATTCCGTCTATGCTCGTCAGCATTATGACAAATTTGAATATCAGATTCCTATGCGAGACGGCACAAAACTTTTTACGGCCGTCTATGTGCCCAAGGATAAATCCAAAACCTATCCGATTTTAATGCAGCGTACTTGTTACAGTGTGGCTCCCTACGGTACTTCTAAATTCCCAAGGAACCAGTTGGGACCCAATAAATTTTTGATGTACGATGGTTACATCGTTGTCTATCAGGATGTGCGCGGTCGCTGGATGTCAGAAGGGACTTTTGACAATATGCGACCGAATATTCCCGGGAACGATCCAAAAAATAAGACCGCTATTGATGAGGCTTCGGATACCTGGGACACCATCGACTGGCTGGTAAAAAATATCAAAGGAAATAATGGTCGTGTGGGGCAATGGGGAATTTCATATCCCGGCTTCTATACGGCTGCGGGTATTCCCGATGCCCATCCTGCGTTGAAGGCATCTTCTCCCCAGGCACCGATTTCTGATTTCTTTTTTGACGATTTTCACCATCAGGGTGTCTTTTTGCAAAGCTACCTACCAGCATTTGCTGTTTTTGGTTACCAACAGGAGGCACCAACTTCAAAAAGCTGGTATGAAGATCAACGCAAAAGATTCAGGGAAACACAAACCCGGGACGGTTATGAATTTAACTTAAATCTAGGACCCCTGAAAAATGCAACCGAAAAATATCACAGTGATAATTTTTTCTGGCAACAGATTGTAGAGCACCCCAACTATGATAAGTTTTGGCAGGATCGCAGCCTGCTCCCACATCTCACGGGGGTAAAGCATGCGATCATGACCGTTGGAGGCTGGTACGACGCGGAAGATCTTTATGGCCCCCTCAATATCTATAAGAAAATTGAAAGCTCAAGCCCTGGTACGTATAACACCCTTGTGATGGGGCCCTGGAGTCATGGAGACTGGTCACAGGAGAAGGGCTACCAGATGGTAAATCACATTTACTTTGGCGACAGTATTTCAACTTTTTATCAACGGGAAATCGAAAGGAAGTTTTTTAATGCCATACTCAAGGACATAAAACAAACGGATCTTCCGGAAGCCTACATGTTTGACTGTGGCCTCAAGCAATGGAAGCAATTTGACCAATGGCCCCCGAAGGGAATCCCTTCTGTAAAATTATATTTTGGTGAAGGCGGTAAACTATCCCTGAATACACCCACACGTGCCGAAGCGGTATTTGAATACATCAGTGACCCGGCTCACCCGGTCCCTTACACATCACAAACTGAAACTTTGGTTTTCACCCCTCGCAGATTTATGTCCGATGATCAACGCGAAGCATCTCACAGGCCGGATGTTATTACTTTTCAAACAGAACCCCTTACCGATGAGGTGACCCTTGCCGGAGAGATAGCCGCCAAATTAAAAGTATCGATGACCGGTACAGACGCGGACTTTGTCGTTAAATTAATCGACGTTTATCCGGGAGATACCCCCAATGACAAGCGCAATCCCGCAAATATTATTATGGGGGGATATCAGCAATTAGTGAGGCATGAGGTCTTTCGGGGTCGCTTTCGCAATAGTCTTGAAAAACCAGAACCATTTGAGTTGGGAAAAATTTCAGATGTCTCGTTCGCACTACAAGATATTTTGCACACGTTTAAAAAAGGACACCGCGTTATGGTACAGATCCACAGCACCTGGTTCCCTTACATTGATCGAAATCCCCAGAAGTATGTTGAGAATATTTATAAGGCCAATGCCGAAGACTTTATTAAATCAGAAATCCGGGTGTATGGGTCGTCTGTAGTGGAGATTGGAGGAGGAGAAAAGCTGAATACAAAAATTGAAGGTGTCAAAAAGTAAATAGTATGATGAAGAAATTAATTTTTGTCTTTGGGATGGGTATGGCCGTGAATGCTTTTTCTCAGGCAGCATATGACACCCTACCCAATGTGCCTGACCACTACACAAAACGACTCGCACTGTTTAAAATTGAGAAAAATTCAATTGGCAAGATACTTTTTCTTGGCAACAGTATAACGGAAGGTGGCAATTGGAGGAAGTTGTTAAAGGATTCAAGCGTAGTAAACCGCGGTATCTCAGGTGATAACACCTTCGGTGTACTCCAGCGGCTGGAGGAAGCGACTCGGCATAAGCCATCAAAATTGTTTCTTCTGATTGGGGTGAATGACCTCTCTAAAAGTATCCCCAATGCAGTTATCATTGAAAATATTTTCGCCATTGTAAATAGAATTCGTGCCGGCTCTCCAAAAACAATAATTTATGTTCAGAGTATTCTCCCTGTAAATCCAACAGTGAAGGGTTTCATGACCCGCTTTTCAAAGCAGGATGATATTTTGGAAATCAATAAGCAGATGGCGAAATATCAGGAGACATTAAAGTATACCTTTGTTGACATCCATGACCAGTTTTTAGACCAAAGCAAATTGCTGGATGCCCGTTTCACCGGTGATGGTTTGCACTTAAACGCCGCAGGCTATATACATTGGGTGCAATATTTAAAAAAGTATAAATACCTTTAGGGTGGAATTATGAAGAGATCATTGAGTATTTTATTTTGCCTGGGAGTAACGATGTCTTCAGCACAATTCAAAAATATAAAACTTGCAGAGTACAAAGTGGGTGTATATCCCCCCCTGGAACCCAGCATTGCCATCAACCGCAAAAATCCTAAGAATATTGTGGCTGGAATCGGGCTCAACCAGATGGTGTACAGTCTTGATGAAGGCGGCACCTGGAGTGAGGTGTTTATAAAGTCACCCTTCGGTGTGCTGGGGGATCCCTCGGTGATTTCCGACTCGAAAGGTGACCTCTACTATTTTCATCTGGCAGACCCCAGCGGTGAGGGTCGCAACAACGATGCGTGGCTTGACAGGATCGTTTGTCAGAAATCAGAGGATGGGGGAAAGACCTGGAGCGAAGGAGCTTCTATTGGAAACAATCCACCCAAAGACCAGGACAAACCCTGGCCGGCGGTCCATCCCAAAAAGCAAATTTTATACACTACCTGGACACAGTTCGATAAATACGGCTTGAAAGATGCGAACTGTCACTCCAATATTTTATTCAGCATGTCCACCAATGGTGGGCGCAAATGGAGTAGGCCTATACAGCTCAACCAAAATCCTGGTGATTGTATTGACGATGATAACACTACGGAAGGCGCGGTCCCGGCAGTAGCCATTGATGGGAGGATTTTTGTAACATGGGCCAACCAGGGAGTTATTTTCATGGACCGATCTTATGACGGAGGTCAGACCTGGCTGACAAACGATTTGGGTATTATGAAACAAACCGGAGGCTGGTCCATGGACATTCCTGGTCTAGGTCGATGCAATGGCATGCCCGTGCTGATGGTTGACACCAGCTCTGGCAAAAGGCAGAGCATCTTATATCTCGTATTTGCAGATCAACGAAATGGAGAAAACGACACCGACATATGGTTCATCCGGTCCCTTGACCGCGGAGATCATTGGACGGTGCCCACGCGGGTCAATCAGGATGGACCTGGCAAACACCAGTTCATGCCCTGGATGACAGTGGATCAAACTACCGGCAACATTTATATTGTGTATTATGACCGCCGCGCATATAATGATGCGCAAACAGATGTTTACATGGCTTATTCGGCCGATGGCGGAACTACTTTTAAGGAGATTAAAGTCAGTGAAAGTCCTTTCGTGCCTTCAATAGATAAATTCTTTGGTGACTACAACAATGTCTCTGCTCATGCGGGATTGGTCACACCGATTTGGACACGTATGGATGATGGTAAGACCAGTGTGTGGACGGCAGTGATCAAGGAAGAATTGCTGAGGAAGGAATTGTTGGATCGGGAGTTGCCAAAGAAGTAGAATTACAATTATTGATTCATTGATGCCCTATCAACGATTATCGAATCAACATCCGTCGCCAAGTATTAACCCTCTTTTTTTTCATTGCTTCTTGCTACCTTTGCCGTTCATTTCACTGAAAAACAATAAATAATGATGGTAGCTGACACACTTAAATACAAAGTAAAAGACATTTCACTGGCCGAATGGGGCCGCAAAGAGATTCGTTTGGCAGAAGCTGAGATGCCCGGACTTATGGCATTACGGGAAGAATTTGGCCAAAGTAAGCCTCTGAAAGATGCACGCATTGCAGGGTGTCTGCACATGACCATTCAGACCGCCGTGCTGATTGAGACCCTCATTGAGCTGGGTGCTGAGGTATCCTGGTCTTCCTGTAACATATTTTCAACCCAGGACCATGCCGCCGCCGCGATTGCGAAAGCCGGCATCCCGGTGTTTGCATGGAAGGGAATGAATGAACAGGAATTTGACTGGTGTATTGAGCAAACCCTTTATGCTTTCAAGGGTGGCAAGCCACTGAATATGATTCTGGATGACGGTGGAGATTTAACCAATATGGTGTTGGATAGAAATCCTCAGTTGATTGAAGGCATCCGCGGTATATCAGAAGAGACAACCACCGGTGTTCATCGATTGGTAGAGCGCATGAACCATGGCAAACTTCCATTGCCTGCGATAAATATTAATGACTCTGTTACGAAGTCCAAGTTTGACAACAAATACGGATGTAAAGAATCTCTGGTGGATGCGATCCGTCGGGCCACCGATGTTATGATGGCTGGCAAAGTTGCGGTCGTTGCAGGTTATGGAGATGTGGGTAAAGGTTCGGCTGCCTCTCTTCGCGGAGCAGGTGCCCGTGTGACGGTAACAGAAATAGATCCTATCTGTGCACTGCAGGCTGCCATGGATGGTTTCGCTGTGAAGAAAATGGATGACGCAGTGAAAGAAGCGGATATTGTTGTGAGTGCCACGGGTAACTTTGGTATTGTTTTGGGTCGTCATTTTGAGAAGATGAAAGACAAGACCATCGTTTGTAATATCGGTCACTTTGACAATGAAATTGATGTTGCCTGGTTGAACAAGAATGCTACTAAAGATGAGGTGAAGCCCCAGGTAGATTTATATACGTTGAAGAATGGCCGTCAGGTTATATTGCTGGCGGAAGGACGGCTCGTGAATTTGGGTTGTGCTACCGGCCACCCTTCCTTCGTGATGTCAAACTCCTTTACAAACCAGACGCTGGCTCAACTTGAACTGTGGACGAATGTGGGTAAATATGAGAATAAGGTGTATATGCTTCCCAAGCACCTCGATGAGAAGGTGGCACGTTTACACTTGAAAAAAATCGGTGTGGAGCTGGAAGAACTTTCCTCTGAACAGGCAAAATATATTGGGGTGGATCAAAAGGGTCCCTTCAAACCTGACTACTATCGTTACTAACTCTCTGCTTGCAAACGCGAGAGGCCCTGGAGTGTATGCTTCGGGTTTTTTTTATGCTGGTTACTTCGGATGGTAGATCCGCTTTGCTTCCTGATATACCTGTGCTTTGTTCAGCGTCATCGGTTTTGTCTTCTGCTGCACAAACAATTCCATCTGGTCGGCATAGTGGGGGCTATCCGTCTTGTTGGAGGCCCCGTAACAATTGATGCTTTCAATAATGGGTCCATCTTTTGTGAATTTTACTAATTCGATATACGATTCACCCTGCTCACCTATCACCATTCCCTTTTTATAAACGTTGGATCTCATCGCGGATATAACATCCGGAAGGCCCGGGAGGGGAATATTTTTTTCACCACGGACAAGCTTCTGGTATTGACCAAGTGTTACTTCGGTTGTGCCGAAGTTCTTTTCGAGGTATTTTTTTGCGAAGGTCAGCAGTTCGATACTTTTTGATTTTGTCAGCGCCTGATAGGTGGCGCCATTTTCCTGCTCTTTCACGACCTGGTAGTAGAGGATTGAAAAAAGAGCCGCTCCCTTACTTTCTACATTTGCCTTCCGGTCCCAACTTTTAAGGATTTGAATGAGATCCGTGAGTTGAGGATATTCTCTTTCGTTTAACAGGAAGAGGGTATCACAATTCGTCCTGTATTTTAAATGCGAGGGTAGAGATAGATCATATTTAATCCGTCTAAAATCTTCGTAGTTGAGGGTGGGATAGGTCTTCATTAACTCCATGAAACGTTCACTTCGGTTATTGTTTGATGTTTCATAACCCATGGTAAGGTCAAAATCCGCATTTTTAATATTGTCAGATGCTGCTGTAGCATTGAAAGGCGTGTGATTGCTGTTAAAAAGATAGCCTGACTTTGGCTGAAGGACCTGGGGCAAATCAACCAGTGGATGAAAATCTGTCCACAAGGTTTTGGTTGTATTGCCAGGCAGCGTAGAATTCCATGAAAAACCCTTATTCCGTATCGGAATTTTTCCATTGCTCAGATAATAAATGGTATCATACCTGTCTGCATACACAAGATTATAGCCGGAGATTGCATTCATGGTCAGGACTTTTCTGAATTCAGAGAAGTTCTTCGCTTTAGCCATCCGGTACCATTGCTCCAGGGCCCGAATTTCCATAGGCGCACCGGTGCGGATGGCGAAAGCGCCTCTATCTGTAACCATGGTGGGACCGTAGATACTACTGAAGGTATCCTTTTTGATACGGATCTTCAATCCGGCAATTTTCACTTTTAATGGAACTGTGAACTTCTGTAACTCCTGCCATTGTCCATCTACCTTGTATTGATTTTTATTTTTTGGATTGAGCTCCAGTTGATATACATCCAGCTTATCCGGATAGTTGACGGTGTGCGCCCACCCAAGATATTCATTGCAGCCATGTAGAATATTGGGTGAACCAGGAAACAGGGCGCCTAGTATATTTAATCCTTCTTCACTGCAAAGGTGTGCTTCATACCAGGCAACCGGACCTTCCAGGGGCTGATGTGAATTGATGGCCAGGTAGGTATTTCCATCTTTCGTGATAGAGGAGTTGAAAGCATACGCATTGGAGCCACCCGGATTGGATGTAAACGCTTCCTGTATCGTGCCATTGGTGATACTTCTGAGTGCGCCATCCACGCCAGTCGATATGGCGAGCTGTAAAACAGAATAGGTAAGCATATCCTTGGGAGCGACTGGAAATAATTTTTTGATCAGGGTTTCCTTCGGATGGACTTTTGCGTAGGCGTTGATACCATCACAATAACTTTGCAGAACCACTTTGTACTCAGATGAAATATCTTTTTCATAACGGCTGTCAACCAGCGCACGGCATTGCAAAAACTGAATGCCATAATCTACGATGGCGCCGGATTTTCCGGAATATTGTCCCAACATAGCCTTACTGGCAAGGAAGCCTAGTTGGATCGTCTTGAAGTCATCTTCTGCATGTGCCCACGCCAATCCGTAAGCAACGCCGGCATCCGTTTTGGAAAAAATTGGGGTATACCCCAGCGGTCACGCACGATGTCAATGGAATCGGGTGACGGTGAATTCAATTGACTGTAAGCCTGCAGGGAGATCAGCGCGATTATTAAAAATAAAATCAACTTCATAGAAGAATTGGATTGCCTAAACTAATAAAAAATGCAGTCGATTGACTTTAAAATTGCCAATGTTTCAGTTTGATCTATTGGTGGGGCTAAAGCCCAGAGAGTTATTATTCCATTTGCCACGGCCTTAAGGCCGTGGCAATGCATCCGGTTCCAAAAGGGACTTTAGTCCCTTAAAACTGAGAACTTCCGAAAGCGTAAAATATTGATTGTAAATTTCTTGAATTATAAAGGTTTTACCCCCTTGCCTTATCCAGCAGATTGCTAAGCTGAGTAGCTTCTTCTTTGGTGAGGTGAATATCTTCTTTTTCAATTTCATCCATGAGGTTGTCGATTTTACTTAACACGTCAAGGCCGCCCTTCGTAATCAGGATGTCAGCAGCGCGTTTGTCGTCGGGACAGGGAGTTTTTGTAATGAGTTTCTTTTTTAAGAGACGGTCGAGCAGGCGGGGGATATCAGAGTTTTTATCCAACATCCTGGATTTGATCTCAACGCCAGATATTTTATTGGTAAGTTGTCCGCGCAGGATGCGGAGAATATTGTATTGCGAGGGGGTGATGCCAAAAGGTTTGAAGAAAACCTGTTGCTTACTTACCAGCCAGTGGGCCGTGTAAATCAAGTTGAGTGCCACTTTCTGATAGGGGCTTCTGAATTTTGGCTGTTTGATTTCTTCCTGGAGGTTCATCTCAGTGGTTATTTTCAATCAAACCCTGGAAATGAATAAGCCTTGCCAATATTGACAAGGCTTATTCAATCATGGAATGATAAATTACTTTTTAGCGAATTCGCCGTTAGCAATAAGTTGAACCTCTTCACTCAACATCATTCCGCCCGCACCACCGATTCCAAAGTCTAAGCGTTTGAAAGTGCCAGTGGCTTTGATGCCCAGTTTCTTCCCACGTTGGGTATCCACGGGACCCGTTATTACTAAGTCCAGATCAACAGGTTTGGTTATGCCTTTGATAGTAAGATCACCGGTCAGCTTGAATTTGTTTCCTTCTACTTTCTTGATTGAATTACTCTTGAATGTCAGTTTAGCGAATTTGGCTACATCAAAGTATTTATCGCTTTTCAGGTCCTTGTCACGTCCTTCATTATCCGTGTTGATTGATTCGATATCGGCGGAAACTTCAAATACGGCGTCAGAAAAATCGTCTTTGGTGCCGGTAATGGTCGCATCGAATGATTTGAATGATCCATCGACTTCGGCGAGCATCATGTGGGTAATGCCGAAACCAAGTTTGGCGTGAGCTTTGTCTACACCCCAGGTTTGTGCGAAAGCGCTGCCTGCCACAAAAAGGAACACAGCGAGAATGTTAAGTTTTTTCATAGGTTTTGTTTTTTGATAGTGCAATGATAACGAGGAGGGGATAATATATGTTTAAACATGTATTATTTAATTTGTAAGTGGTTGATTATCAATGATAATTATTTGTAATGGTAACCATTGATCATTTAAGACACTCTTAAAAAGTAACGTTTCTAACGGTTGGGTTTCAGGTTTTTATAGCCAATATTTTTATATCGGCC
>JAYWDP010000086.1:0-7360 GCA_043779775.1 Cyclobacteriaceae bacterium | reverse complement strand
ATGCCATAAGTGAAGCGAAGGCACAAAAGGTTGAAATCCTTTGCCTGCCCGAGCTCTGTTTGTCAGGTTATGGTTGTGAAGATTTATTTCTCAACGATTGGCTCTCTCACACGGCCTGGAATAAGCTTTTGCAAATCGTACCCGCATGCAAAGACATCGTGGTGTGTGTGGGTTTACCTATCCGGATGGACCAAATCACCTACAATGGCGTTTGCGTCATCCGCAATGAAAAAATTCTAGGCATAACCTTAAAGCAAAATCTTGCGAAAGATGGCGTCCACTATGAGCCGCGGTGGTTTGATGCCTGGCCTTCCGGAAAAGTTATCGACTTCCAGTTTAAGGAAACCCTGGTCACGGTTGGCGACCTGATTTATGAACACAAGGGGATTCTATTCGGTTTTGAAATCTGCGAGGATGCGTGGAGAAAAGACAGGCCGGGGTACCGACTCCACGAGCGAAAAGTAAATCTGATTTTAAACCCCAGCGCAAGCCATTTTGCATTTAGCAAAAGTGAACTCCGGGAAAAGCAGGTAGTGATTTCCGGATCTCAGAAATTTAACTGTGCTTACCTTTTCGTCAACCAGCTGGGCAATGAAGCAGGAAGGATGATCTATGACGGGGATATCGTCTTTGGTCAAAATGGGAAACTGCTGGCCATCAACCGGCGATTGTCCTTTCAACCATTTAACTTGCTGACGTGCGACATTGATTTTAGGAATGCCAGCCAATCGCAAGTGATACCCTCTACCGATGGAAAAGAAAAAAATGAAGAGTTCGCAAGAGCGTCGGCCCTTGGCTTGTTTGATTATCTAAGGAAAAGCAAATCCAAAGGTTTCGTGTTAAGCCTCAGCGGAGGAGCCGACTCTGCATGTTGCGCCGTGTTGGTCGTAGAAATGACGCGTAGAGCATCCACTGAATTGGGATGGGAAAAATTCTGGAAGTCCATCGGTCAGGATCCTCTTACTTCACCCCGTAGCCTGCCTGAAGCCGTCAATAAAATCCTGACTTGTGCCTATCAGTCAACCCGAAATTCTTCTGAGACGACTTTGAATGCTGCCATGGAACTGGCACGCTCAGTCGGAGCGCAATTTCACCAATGGTCCATCGAAGAAGAGTCGAACTCTTACCGGACTAAAATTGAACAGGCCCTTCAACGTCCACTTAGCTGGGACCAGGACGACATTGCGTTGCAAAACATCCAGGCGCGATCCCGTTCACCCATTATCTGGATGCTCGCCAATATCCAGCAGGCCATCCTCCTGACAACTTCCAATCGCAGTGAAGGAGATGTCGGTTATGCTACCATGGATGGAGATACCAGCGGAAGTCTCGCACCTATTGCCGGCATAGACAAGCCATTCATATTACAATGGCTGCAATGGGCAGAAAGCAACCTTGGGTATTCCGGTCTCCGGGTTGCAAATAATTTACAACCTACCGCAGAGCTAAGACCCCTGGAACGTGCACAGACCGATGAAAAAGATCTGATGCCCTACACCGTGCTTACAGCGATCGAACGACTGGGTATTCTTGAAAGAAAACCGCCGGTGGAAATTTTCCGTCAACTTGCCACTGCTTACGATAAAGAAACGCTGAAGGGTTGGATCAGAAAATTCTTCCTTCTCTGGTCTGCCAATCAGTGGAAGCGTGAGCGAATAGCACCATCCTTTCACTTTGACGACTTAAACGTAGACCCCCGAAGCTGGTGCAGATTCCCTATTTTATCAGGCAGTTATAAAGAGGAGTTGGAGGAGCTGGATAGAGTTTAGAAGTTCAAGTTTCAAGATCTAAGGTCTAATGTTACCGCTCTAACCTTAGACTTTGGACTTTGGACTTTGAACATTAGACTTTAGACTTATATTTGCCGCCAATAATTCTATATTTCCTTATGTTCATTCCGAATTACATCATCTGGAACGGCAGCCCTGAGATTTTTTCTCTTGGCCCGATCACATTACGTTGGTATGGGTTGCTATTTGCTTTGGGGTTCCTTATCACGCAGCAGATTCTTTACTTTATCCACAAGCAGGAAGGCAAGCCGGAACGCGACGTGGAAACACTCACCATTTATATGGTAGTAGCTACCATCCTGGGAGCGCGACTGGGTCATATTCTTTTCTATGAACCGGAAATACTCTGGAATGACCCCATTAGCATCTTCATGCCTTTTCAGTTTAAACCCGAATTTCATTTTACCGGTCTGCAAGGACTTGCCAGTCATGGTGCTGCCGTTGGCATTCTTTTTGGACTTTGGCTGTATTCGCGAAAGAAAAAACCAGGTCAGAATTACCTACAGGTCCTCGACCGCATTGTTATTTTAGTCGCGCTCACGGCGGCACTCATTCGCATCGGTAACTATTTTAACTCAGAAATCCTGGGCAAACCCACGGATGCGCCCACAGGCATTGTCTTTATTAGTCGAATAACTGAAGCCATCGCCGGAGACAAAAAAGATCCGGGCAATAAGGTGGCGAGTGTAACGGTTCATAGAGACGAAAATGCTACGGTCACAGCGAACGGCAGGGTTTCGGTCAAGTTATTCATCTTTTTTAAACCAGGCATCTCTGAGCACGACGCACAGATTTTCACACAAACAGAAGTTAATAATATTCTGAACTACTTGACCGAATTTGTTGATGGACCCCCAGGGCCGATTCAATTTCAAACGATTTACGATGAAACAACAAAACAGGTAATGGCCAAAGTCGTCACCCAGGGCATTGTACGGCACCCTGCCCAATTGTATGAATCTATCTCCTGTTTGATCCTCTTCGTATTCCTCTTTTCAATCTGGTGGCGCTATAAAACCAATTTACCCGAGGGCAGAATCTTCGGATTTTTCATGATCATACTCTGGACATTACGCTTTTTGTATGAGTTCCTGAAAATAAATCAGGTTCCCTTTGAAAATGATTTACCACTCAATATGGGGCAGATTTTGAGTATTCCTTTAGTGATCGTAGGTATTTTCATTCTGATAAGGTCCTACCGGCAACCGCAAGTAAATTCCTGACTATATTCGCCATCCGGAAAAATTATTGTCGGAAATTCAAGATGAGTGTACATGTTGGCATGGGTGTTAGGAATAATCTTAGTATTTGGAGGGGAAAGAGCAGATTCTTCACCATCCGCCGAGGATCAAATTGATTCAATCCGGAATGATTCCCGCGACTCAACGATAGAAAGAATTCTTCACGTTGACCGCGTCATTGTTATTGGGAATAAAGTCACCAAACGCAGAATAATAGAACGCGAACTATCCCTGAAACCGGGAGATACCATCCGCTCCTCTATGCTACTGGGTGTACTGCAATGGGATAAAAATAAATTATATAATCTTCGGCTCTTCAATACCGTGTCGGTACGGGCACTGGACCTCACCAATGATCACATTGACCTGCTCGTAGAACTTACGGAACGATGGTACATTTTTCCTGCTCCCATCTTTGAGCTCTCCGACCGTAATTTTAATGAATGGTGGAACAACTACAACCATGATCTTAATCGCATTAACTATGGAATACGACTCTATAAAAATAATTTCAGGGGCCGAAACGAAACCTTGCGTCTTACGGCTCAATTTGGGTTTTACACAAAATTCGATCTCAACTATAGAATCCCCAACCTGGACAAAAAACAAAAACAAGGTCTTTCATTCGGCATAGATTACAACCGACCCGTCAACCTGGCATACTATACTGATGAACATAAACTTCTCTTCCTGCATACCGAAGACAGAAAAGTTGTTAGAAATTCTTTCGGAGCGGGAATCACCTATTCTTACCGCAAAACATTCTTTGAAACCCATTCCTTGTCCCTAAACTATCGTGAATCACACGTACTGGACACTGTTCTTTACCTGAATCCCAACTATTACAACGGCAGCAAGGTGACACAGAAATGGTTTTCCCTTTCCTATTCATTTAATTCAGAACATCGAGATGTTGTATTGTATCCTTTAAAGGGATATCAGTTCTCAGGCTACATTTCCCAGAATGGACTATATTCCACTGACGATGTGAACCAGTTAGAAATTAATGTAACCTATGCCAGGCATTGGCCCATGGGGAAGAATTTTTTTCTCTCTAATTTTTCTTCAGCTCTCTGGAGCTCCCCTAAAAATCAGCCGTATAGCATGCTCAACGCCCTGGGCTACCGAAGTCAGCTCATCAGGGGATATGAAAACTACGTCATTGAAGGGCCCAATTTTATTTTAAACAAGACTACTTTCAAGAAGAAAATTTTTTCCCGCTCATGGACGTTAGGTTCCATGCCCATTGAACAATTCAACTATCTGCCACTGGCTATCTATGTGAAGACCTTTGCTGACATCGGTTATGTTGAGAACTATCCCTATTATAATGAGAAGAATATAAACCAACTTCTATCCAATAAATTTCTTGGAGGAGCGGGCTTTGGATTGGATATGGTTACGACCTATGACCTGGTGCTTCGCTTCGAATACACATTTACCCAGCAAAAACCAGGAGGCGCCTTTTTCTTCAATGTGAGGAAAGAATTTTAATCCATTTCTGCTCAATAAAGAAATTAATAATGCATTGCCACAGATTACACAGATTTACACGGATGATTTCTTATTGAAAATTGGAGATAGCAGGACAACATTTAGTTCTTATACTTCCAGACTTTCTTATTCCCTTTGCGATCGTATTGATACCAAACGCCCACTCTTTTTCCATTTTGATAAGATCCTGAATATTGAATTCTTCCTTCCCTGTCGAAAAAATTCCAATCACTAACTTCAAGGCCCTCGTGATACGCACCCTCCTGCCAGCGAATTCCATCTTCTGAAAAAGTTTCTGTAGGTCCTTCCGGCAATCCATTTTGGTAGCTCACCGCGCGACTGAGCTTACCATTATCAAAGTAGAATCGCCACAGTCCTTCATATTGACCCTGATGATAAATACCCCTTTTCTCAAGCTTACCATTACTATGATAATAGGAGGCAGAGTCATTTAAAAGACCATTTTTCCATAACTCCTTCCCCTGGATCTTTTCGTCCGGGTAAAAATAAATTACTTCACCGGAAAGCCTCCCCGAAGAGTAGTTTTCAATGGCACTGATTTTTCCATCAGGATAATAGTATTGCCAGGCACCTACTTTGGCATGCTGTTGGATCTTTCCCTTGCCGCGCAGCTGACTTCCCGGATAGTATTCTATTGTGTCAACGAGTTGACCCCAAAGTGCGCAAGGCAAAGAAAGAAAAACGATCAGGAAAACATATCGGACAACCATGTCAAGAAGTCTTCGCAAAGGTGTAAACTTAATTTCAATTCTCATGATATGAAATACCTTGTCATCACCGGTCTGGTGTGTATGAGCAAGCTTTGCCACGGTCAAAGCGCAAGTACTCTCATGGGTGCAAGGGCGGCAGGTATGGGTTATGCGAGCGCCGTATTAAAAGATGAAGCTGCTCTATTTAATAATCCGGGTGCCATGGCCGGGAACAAAGCTTCGGCTTTCTTCGCGCAAGAAATCCGTCCTGACATGCCGGGCGCTAACAGGATGGCGGCAGGAATTCAATTACCCTTTAAGATGGGTGTTGGAGCATTCGGGGTTTTCCGGTTTGGTGATGATCTTTACAGCGAACAATCGCTAAGTGCAGGCTTCAGCAACCAATTTGGGATAGCGTCACTTGGTTTTAAAGTAAATTATATTCAATACCACGCTGAGGGCTTTGGGATAAAAAATGCTTTCAGCCTGGATTTCGGGGGCCTAGCCCAGGTAACACCCCAAATCTCCGTAGGCGCCTACATCGTCAACCTTACTCAGTCCGAAATTTCAGCGGGCGAACGCCTTCCCACAAGATTAGTAGCAGCCATTGGATTTAAGTTGGATGAAAACTTTCTCCTGGCTACCGAAATAGATAAAGACATTGATTACAAGGCTATCTGGAAGACAGGCTTTGAATACACCATCCATAAAAAGGTATTTGTTCGTTCTGGTTTTAGCCTTAACCCAACTGCCATTCATGCGGGACTCGGAGCTCAGACGAGACGATTAAAGATTAACTATGCCCTGCAATTCAGCACTGTGTTAGGTGAAACCCACCAGGCCTCAGCCGCACTCCAATTGGCAAAGCAGAAGAAATGAAAAAAGTCTTCATCGCTGGATTTGCATTTACATGCTTCCTTTCTTTCGGGCAGGACTTTCCCAGAACTGATTTCAATCTTGAAAAACTGGCTGATGAAATATTCCCAATACAGGACCTTGACCTCAACTATGAAGAGTTGTACGAAAATCTTGCTCAATTGCTTTCAAGGCCGCTGGATCTGAATGAAATTACCCGGGAGCAAATGCGTTCTCTTTTTGTAATCAACGAAGAGGAAATAAATTCATTCTTTAAATTCAGAGAGGCATTGGGTCCATTGCTATCAGTTTATGAACTGCAATCCATTCCTGGCTGGGGTCGTGGTACATTCGACAAAATAATACCCTTTGTGACCGTGGTGGATTCCCAGTCCAAACTAAATTCATCACTCCTGCATCGGATCGGCCAGGAAGAAAACGCGTATTTACTTATACGGGTCGAGCGGGCTATGGAAACAAAAAAAGGTTTTAAACCGGAAACCGATTCCTCTCAAAAGTACCAGGGCTCCCCGGAAAAACTGTACCTGCGTTATCGCATAGCCCGTATGAATGATTTCAGTCTGGGATTTACGGCAGAAAAAGATGCCGGTGAGCCAATGAATTGGTCACCTTCAAAAAAAAAATACGGGTTTGACTATTTATCCATGCACGCCCAAGTCCTGAACAAAGGGAAACTGAAAAACCTGATCCTGGGGGATTATCAGGCACAATTTGGACAAGGGCTCATATTCGGAAGCGTGTTTGGCTTCGGAAAAAATTCTGAGACTATTACCACAGTGAGAAGAAGTAACCTGGGCTTCCTTCCTTATACCTCGCTTAACGAAAACCTGTTCTTCCGCGGTGTGGCAGGCACCTATGCGTTGTCAAATAATATTTTTATCCATGGGTTTGCATCTCATACTTTTAAAGATGGGTTTATCAATGATCCCGGAGAAGAAAATTCTTTCATCACCGCTTTCTCAACCTCAGGCCTTCACCGTACCCAAAAAGAGATACAAAACAGAAAACAGATTGGCGAAACGGACCTAGGCGGGGTTCTCCAGTTCAAAAACCAAAGCCTTGATGCAGGCGTAATTTTCAATCAAACTGATTTTACAAAGCTGCTTTTAATCAAGCCCAATCCCTACAATCAATTTGCCTTCCAGGGATCCCGCAACCTGAATGCAGGACTTTACCTTAATTATAGCTTTGCCAATTTTACTTTCTTCAGCGAAGTAGCGCAAACCATGCAACACGGCAATGCGGTAAC
>JAYWDP010000085.1:0-2502 GCA_043779775.1 Cyclobacteriaceae bacterium | reverse complement strand
ACAAATCGATCGGCATTTTTTCGTGGCGACGTGGATAAGTATAATTGGATTGATGTGGGATCATCCTTTCTGCCTTCTGAGATGACGGCGGCTTTCCTGTGGGCCCAACTACAAGAAATGGATTCTATTCAGAAGAAACGTCTGAACGTTTGGACTCATTACTTTGAAGGCCTGCGGTTTCAAGTGAAGGAAGGTCATTTTACCCTGCCCACCATTCCGGATTATGCTACCAATAATGCACACATGTTTTATGTAGTTAACCGTTCAGAGGATGAACGAAACGCACTTATGGACCATCTCAAAAGCAATGAAATTCAGGCAATCTTCCATTATTTGCCACTCCATAGCAGTCCCTACTTCCATCTAAAATATAAAGGAAGACAGCTTTTTTCGGCCACCCGGTTCTCCGAATGCATCCTTCGTCTCCCTTTCTACACAGAATTGACGCAAGGGGAAATAGACCGTGTAATAAAGTCCATCCACCAGTTTTATAATTCCTGATTTTTAGACATTTTGAGCCCTGGTAGTCATTAACTTTTAATACAGCTACTTTTGAAATGAGCTTGAATCGGTTATTTGTTCAAAACGATAATTACTTCTCGCTGATTTCAGGTGGCGTTCACTAAAAACCTTTAAACGATGAAACGAAAACTGCGAATGGCAATGGTAGGAGGTGGGATTGGATCTCTTATTGGCCCTGTGCACCGTCGGGCAGCTGCCCTGGATGGTGAAATTGAATTGATAGGCGGTGCTTTCAGTATTATTCCGGAAGAATCAATAGCTACGGGCAAAGAATTGTACCTGGATCCCTCGCGGGTCTATTTAACATTCCCGGAAATGTTCGAAAAAGAAAAGGATATGCCCCCTGATAAACGCATTGACTTCGTGTCCGTTGTTACGCCCAATCATGTTCATTTCGGTCCCGCTAAACTGGCCCTTGAGTGTGGATTTCACGTTATCGTTGAAAAACCCATTGCCTTCTCTCTGGCAGAAGCGAATACGTTGAAGAAGATGGTTGAAAAGAGTGGATTGGTCCTTGCCTTAACACACACCTATACGGGTTACCCCATGGTGAAAGAGGCGCGCGCCATGGTCAGTGCTGGAAAGTTGGGTGCCATTCGAAAAGTATATGTCGAATATTCTCAAGGTTGGTTGTCAACTTCGTTGGAGAAAACTGGAAATATGCAGGCCTCCTGGAGAACCGATCCCAAGCAATCCGGAATGGGCGGAGCGATCGGAGATATTGGTACGCATGCAGCCAACCTGGCCGAATATATCACGGGCAGAAAAATAACAGAAGTATGTGCTTTGCTAAACACCGTTGTTCCAGGCCGGCGACTGGATGATGATACGTCGATGCTCATTCGTTTTGATAACGGTGCATCGGGTATATTGCTGGCCACCCAGATTGCAGCGGGAGAAGAAAATAATATAAATATCAGAGTGTATGGAGAGAAAGGCGGCCTTGAATGGAGGCAGGAAGAACCCAACACGTTGGTATTGAAGTGGCTGGATCGCCCCAAAGAAATTGTTCGGGCTGGCTGGAGCTATCTATCGGATGATGCAAAGAAATTCATCCGTACACCGGCGGGCCACCCGGAGGGATTTTTCGAGGCATTTGCCAATATCTATCGCTCTTTTAGCAATGCCGTTCGCGATTATAAGCCTGGAAAGAAAATTATTTCTGATAAATATGATTTTCCGGATGTGAATGATGGTGTGCGTGGCATGGCCTTCGTAGAGACCGTAGTGAAATCAGCCAATTCAAATCGGAAGTGGATCCAATTGAAATAAGGTATTTCATCGTTAACATTTGTCATGAAGAATATTAAAGGCCCAGCTATTTTTTTAGCCCAATTCATGGGCGATAAACCTCCTTTCAACAATCTTAAGGCCATTTGCAAGTGGGCTGCTTCACTAGGATATGTGGGCGTCCAGATACCCACCTGGGACGGTCGTTGCATGGATTTGAAAAAAGCATCAGAGAGCAAAGAGTATTGTGATGAATTAAAAGAGACTGTAGAATCCTGCGGTGTGCAAATCACCGAATTGTCTACCCACCTGCAGGGCCAATTAGTTGCTGTTCATCCAGCATACAATGAAATGTTTGATGGATTTGCTCCCAAATCGGTACAAGGAAAGCCTAATGAAAGGACCGCCTGGGCCGTTGACCAGTTGCGGTATGCAGCAAAGGCCAGTAAGAATCTTGGATTGAATGCACACGTCACATTTTCGGGCGCGCTCATGTGGCATACTGTCTATCCCTGGCCACAGCGTCCGGCTGGATTGGTGGAAGATGGATTTAAAGAGCTCGCAAGGCGATGGTTGCCTATCCTGAATACGTTTGATAAGAATGGGGTAGATCTTTGTTACGAAATTCACCCTGGAGAGGACCTGCACGATGGCATTACATTTGAAAGATTTTGGGAAGCCACCGGTAAACATGAACGTTGTAACATTCTTTATGATCCCAGCCACTTTGTATTGCAGCAACTTGACTAC
>JAYWDP010000084.1:0-18727 GCA_043779775.1 Cyclobacteriaceae bacterium | reverse complement strand
GCATCTGCGAAGCCGGTATTGATGCTAAGATTTTATAACTCGAAACCCAGAACTCGGAACCCAGAACCCTTAAACTCTTTTGGAATACCCATCTAAGCTTGTTGAAGATGCCGTCAATGAAGTGGCCAAACTCCCAGGCATTGGCCGGAAGACGGCTTTGCGCCTCGTGCTCCACCTGGTGAAAGAAAATGAAAACAAGACGGCCGCACTTACCGGATCACTGAGTAAACTTCGTTCGAACATAAAATTCTGCAAGACGTGCCACAATATTTCTGATGACGACGAATGTGCTATTTGCCGCAGCCACCGCCGCGACCGCAGTGTGCTGTGTGTGGTCGAAGAAACGATGGATGTCATGGCGATTGAGAATACCTCGCAGTTCAGGGGCTTGTACCACGTACTCGGTGGAATTATTTCACCCATTCACGGTGTGGGACCCTCCGAGTTGAAAATTGAATCGCTTATGTTGCGGGTGACCCTTCCGGCGAGTGAAATCAGGGAGATCGTGCTGGCGCTCAGCCCCACACTGGAAGGAGATACAACCGCTTTCTACCTTCATAGGAAATTAAAAGAGTTACCGGTAAAAATCACCTCCATCGCACGCGGCATCCCCATGGGAGGTGATCTGGAATATGCGGATGAAATTACACTGGGCAGGAGCATCACGGCGAGGACGCTTTTCAGTTAGAAAATCAAAATTTAACCGCAGAGGCAGCGCAGAGTTCATTCTTGCCACAAAGGCACCAAGTCACAAAGGAATTCAGAAAAAACTTAGTGCCTTTGTGTCTTAGTGGCAAGCATAGGCGCAGACACTAAGAAATGCATTATCGAATTCTCTGCGTCTCAGCGGTAAAAACTTTAGGTGACACACGTTTGCTGGTATTTTCACCTTCCAACTTCGGAATATAATTCCGTTCTTTGGTGCCAATAACCGTTATCAAATTCCTTATGAATCGTCTTTCCCGCCGCATCAACTCCATCGAAGAATCTGCCACCCTTGCCATGGCCGCCAAGGCCCGTGAGTATAAATCCAGGGGTATTGATGTCATCAACCTGAGTCTGGGAGAACCGGATTTCAAAACACCCCAGCATATCTGTGAAGCAGCCAAGAAAGCCATCGACGACGGAAAGTATTTCGCTTACCCTCCTGTGGCAGGCTACCAGGATTTACGGGAAGCGATTGCCACTAAATATCAAAAAGACAATAATGTTCCCTACAAAGCAGAAAATATTGTTGTCTCCAATGGCGCGAAGCAGTCCATTGCCAATGTGATGTTCTCATTGATCAATCCGGGTGATGAAGTGATTGTGTTTTCTCCTTACTGGGTGAGCTATGATGCTATCGTCAGGCTGGCGGAAGGAACACCGGTGCTCGTGAAGGGCAGCATTGAAAATGATTTTAAAGTCACAGCAACCCAATTGGAGAAAGCCATTACCCTGCAAACTAAAATCATTATTTTTTCTTCTCCCTGTAACCCTACCGGATCGGTGTTCTCAAGAAAGGACCTTCAGGACATTGCCGGAGTCGTACTGAAGCATCAGGACCTGCTGGTCATCGCTGACGAGATTTATGAACACATCAACTTTATTGGAGAACAAGTGAGTATTGCTTCCTTTCCGGGAATGTTCGATCGCACCATCACTGTCAACGGATTTGCTAAAGGGTATGCCATGACCGGCTGGCGTGTCGGCTATATTGCGGCGCCCAAATGGATTGCGGATGGCGCCAACAAAATGCAGGGACAGCTAACGTCCGCCAATTGTTCCATCGCGCAGCGGGCTGCACTGGCCGCCATTATAGGAGATCTTACACCTACACAAAAGATGGTGGATGAATATCGCCGCCGCCGTGAGATTGTATATAAACTATTAAAAGAGATTCCGGGCGTGAAAGCTAACTATCCGCAAGGCGCATTTTATTTTTTTCCCGATGTGAGTTATTACTTCGGCAAGTCGGATGGACAACACACCATCAAGGATGGAGATGACCTGTGTCTGTATTTGCTGGACAAGGCGCATGTGTCCCTGGTGCCGGGCGCCGCGTTTGGCGATCCCAATTGCTTGCGGCTTTCCTATGCAGCCTCTGAAAAAGATTTGATCGAGGCATTGAAGCGAATCAAGGAAACATTTGCTGGATTAAAAACCCAGACACCTCATGCAGTCGTGGCCTGAAATATTTTCAAAGTTTAAAGACCTTAAGGTCCTCATTATCGGGGATGTGATGGTAGATGCCTATATCTGGGGAGCTGTAGAAAGAATTTCTCCGGAAGCGCCGGTTCCTATCATCAGCGTCAGGAAGCGCGACTTCCGTTTGGGTGGCGCTGCCAATGTTGCGCTGAATGTGTTGTCGCTGGGCGCTAAACCTGTACTATGTGCATTGGCGGGTCAGGATGTTCATGGAAACCGGCTCCTTCACCTGATGGAAGATAAGGGGATGAGCAAAGAGGGAATTGTTGTTAGTGCTTCCAGACCCACTACGGTAAAAGCCCGCGTCATTGCTGCCCATCAGCATGTGATCAGGATCGACGATGAGTCGGATGCGGTGGCAACTACCCAGGAGGAGAATGAACTGTTAAAAAGGATAGAGGCTCTTTTACCAGAATGCCAGGCAGTCATCTTTGAAGATTATGACAAGGGTGTAATTACGCCCAAACTTATTGAGGAAACGGTAAGGCTTGCCAAGAAGCTGGGTATCCCATCCATTGTGGATCCTAAGAAAAGAAACTTCTTACACTACAAAAATGTCACACTCTTCAAGCCTAATCTCAAAGAGCTGCGAGAGGGATTGAAACTGGAGATTGATGCCGCTGATTCGGCTTCTGTGAACAGGGCCGTTGAACAGGTGAAACAGAAGCTCGGTGTGGATGGCGTGATGCTGACCTTGTCGGAGCGAGGAGTTTGCATTGACTATCAAAATCAAAAAGTAAATGTACCGGCCCATAAGCGGGAAATCGCCGATGTGTCGGGTGCCGGTGATACGGTGGTGAGCATTGCCGCGCTCTGTGTTGCGCTGGAACTAAGTGCGGAGAAGATTGCTATCCTTTCGAATCTCGGTGGAGGTCTCGTCTGTCAATATGTGGGCGTCGTGCCCATCAACAAAGAAGAACTGTTGGCTGAAGCCGTCGAACTGGAAATGGTCTGATTATACCAATCGGGCCTTTACGATTTGAATGGTTTCATTAACGCGGTTAAAAAATTTACTTCTTTCCTTCCCGGCTGATACACTGATCAATACCGATTTATTAATCATGTTGTTGATATGGTCGACTGTGATTTGACAAAAGGACTCATGAGCGGTCATTAATATATTGAAATTGTTGGGCGTGATAAACACGATTCGCCGGGCCCCCATATTGAACAAGATGGTGTTTGAACCCAGGAGTACTTCATTCAGATATAGGCTAAATTTCGCGCCCGGCTCCTTATTGCCAAAAGTTTGTTTGGAACCGATTTCAGCCTGATGTTGTAAGTGATTAACTAAAAGAGAACAATCTTCGCATAAATCAATTGCTTCCTGTGAACTATTAAACGAGCCACATTCATGGGCATACTCAATTTGCCTCAACGTCACATTTAAAAATTCATACGTGATAATTTCCGTGCTTGGGATCTGAGCATATCGTTCCCAGATTTTTTCACCCATGGTCAGTAGTTTTTTGTCAAGGAGCTTCGTATCATATTTACCCAAGTTGAATTTTGTTTCCGCCGAAAACGTCTTCATCCAAAAATAGATTTTGAATGCAGCTAGCCGGGGGTATTGAAAAAAGTGAAAGATCGGAAGGTCTTTGGAATCATAAATTAATTCCTTTTCTTTTTCCGGAGAGGATGTAACCATTTCCAGGCTGTCGATTACTGATTTCAGCCATTTCCCCCCGTCAACAAAATTGGCCTTCAGTTGAAACGAAACACGTTCTTTTGAAGGAGATAAGAAGTCATCCAGCGAAATTCCATACTTGGTGGTCAGGAGCCTGATTTCATCCAATGACAGGACAGTTTCACCCCGGATTCGCCGGTAGGCACTGTCGCGGCTGATGTTCAGAAGCTCGGCCAATTCATCAACAAATGAGTTGTTTGGAGGTAGCTTAGTCCGTATCTGGTCCAGGAAGGAGGATTGGATACTATCGGTCTGGGTGGACATCGGATAGTGGGATTTAGTGCAACAAAGATTATCGAAAAAATGCCTGATTCGCAATTTTTGCAACTCAGGTACGCGTTTTTGAGGCAATCGGGATTTAGTCCTAAAATCATTTTTTCAGGCTGCAATCATTGAAACTCGGGCCTGTTGCCACCCTGATATCTTTCAAACTTATGGATTGAATGCATTTTCAGGCAGTCATGCGGAGGCCTTCAGGCAGTCTGTTGCAGTTAATGGAGTCACTCAGTTTTACAATGCAAACAATACATATTCATACTATGGAATCAAGCCCTATATTGAACTAAATGAAAAAGGTTTTGGGTTTGGCTTTGGCCTTAATATTGGGCAAATGCGTCAGTTGGCCAAAGGATCTCCGGATGTCATGCGATCGGCACGTTCCTTGACAGACAATTCCTCTGAGACGCTATACACAGATGTTATTCCTGCATTTTCTATAAGGTTTGGAAATCTTTCCAGATTTTTTATGGACTATAAATTTAATAACCAGTTTACCCCGGCATTTCCGGTATTGGCGCATCAGATTGCCATTGGATTTCCACTGGACAAGAATGGGAGCTTGGTAAGAATAGGTTCCGGTTCTTATGCGGGATTATTCATTGCCCCTTCTGTCAGAATTGGTAAAAATTTTATAGTTGAACCAACGGTAGGTTTTGGAAAGGGGTTTGGTTCATATAACAGTTCGGATAGTTTTATTGGGTCCATTAATCTGCATTACAAATTCAATAGAAAAGAGAAATCGATGAAATAAGAAATTCGTGAATAATGAAGTCCGGATTTACCCTTTTGGTTCTGTTGCTCTTTCCTCTGTCTGGGCATGTTGGTTTCCTGCGCGGCTTACAGATCAATTACCAAGAAGGTTGATGGCCCAAAGGAAGTTTTGTGTTCAATCGCTCCTTATTAACTCCGATGAAATGATTAACTTGTATAACACTGTACCTATGGGGTGCAATCAACGTGACTGTCGATTCTTTGTAAAATGAAAAATATGGACTTGCTCCAATCTCTTACTTCCATTACTCTCCTTTTACTTTCCCCGATGGATTCCATCAGTCAACCAGACTGTGTGTTGCGAAAAAATCAGGACAGTATAAAAGTATATACCTGTAAGGCAGATCAGTCAAAGTTCAAAGCTGTTAAAGCAAGGTTTACCGTGAATGCAACGTATTCTGAACTAGCGTCCATGTTGCTTGACATTGAAAACTTTAACCATTGGCAATACAAGACCATTCATGCAAGGGTACTTAAAAATATTTCTGAAAGCGAACTCATTTATTATGCCGAGGTAGAGGCCCCCTGGCCTGTCAGCAACCGCGACGTCGTTATCCAAATGAAGATGGCACAAGACACGGTCACAAAATGGTTAACCATAAGTGGGAAAAGTGTCCCGGATTTTATACCTAAAAAAAACCACTTGGTGAGAGTACCGGTATCTAATTCGAAGTGGATTGTTAAATCAATTAATAAATCCAGGCTTGAAGCGGAGTATATCGTCCAAATTGATCCAGGGGGCTCCGTTCCTGCGTGGCTGGTAAATCTGTTTGCGGCTGATGCGCCGCATGAAACATTCCGGGCGTTTAGGGAGAAAATTCGCTTGCATAAAAAAAGTGAGATACCTTTTATTGTTGATTAAAAATGATCTAGCCATGCGCATAAGGGAGGTAAATCCGGGTGACAATCAACAATTGCTCTCCCTCACACCGGAAAAGTAAGTTCATGGAACGAATGAGTATGAATTGAGCACAGTTAATTCTTCTCAAACTGTTTCTCCAGCGGCCCAATGAGTTCCAGATCCTCGATTATTTTTTGGTCGAGGGGACTATCCTTGATCACATTGTATTCGTCCCAAAACTTTTTGTTATACGGCTGATCCTGGTATTGCAGTCCGTAACTGCGCATCTTTTGGGTAACGCCGATCTTTTCTTCAGGTTCCGCGTAAACGTGGTTGATCAGTAGCTGTTGAGAAAGCTCGGTTTCAAATTTCAATTTGTCAGTTTCCGGATCGTACCAGTTGACCCGGTAATCCACGGTCAGGTAATTGAGAAAAAACCTATCCCCGTATGCCTTAAAATCAGCCACGCGCTTCATACTTTCAAATCTTCTTACCAGGCCCCCTTTTCTTCCAAGCTCTTCGGGTTGGCTGTTTTCATATTCGACATGGATGATTCCATAAGTCTTCTTGTCAATAAATACCTTCAAACTGAAATCCTTAACATGCGTAACCACAAATATTTCATGCCCATTGTAATAGGAATCAGCGGCGCGTAATAAATTATCAAAAAAAACATCTTCCTCAGGGAACAACCGATACCGCACATCATTATTGAGCAAGAGAACTTCCAGTAAATTGTCCTGGTCAAAATACGTGGTAAATTTATTGGCATACCCAAGGCTTCTTCTTACCTCCAGCAACGATACGCGTTCGCGCAATTTGGATTTGTTGCGCGGCTCTTTGTAATTCTCATCGTAGATTTTGATGGCCGCCTCCAGCAATGAGATATAGGTGCCTCCGATTTTCTTCAGATCGCGGTAAAACCCGTCCATCAAGAAAGGGTGTTCAGGGTAATTTTGATTTATTCGCATCATTGCTATTCGCAATGCATCTCCTCCACGGAGGGAATCGGAGACAATGACCGTGCTGAGAATGGTGGTGGATTTCAACATAAGAATTTCAGTCGCATTTGACTGAAGCAAAGCCTCAACTGACATCTCAAAATTTTGATATCCCAACATGCTGATGACGAATACTTCATTTCTGAGTTCAGCAGGAAAATGGAAATCAAACTCGCCCTCCAGATTGGTGATCGTACCAATAGGTTTTCCTTTTATGCCCACGGAGGCAAATGGGAGAGGTTCTTTGGTATCACGATCAAGGGCTCTGGAGGTGATGGTTAGGGTTTGTCCCTGACTTGAGAAAAAAGTAAAAAGTACCCATAATTGAAAAATTCCGGCGCGCATGGTTGTCTTTAATCCTGAGCGATAAAGTTAATGTTTTGATTTGACCTCTTTCCAGACGATTGATCGACGAAAACGACAGTTTAGCTCGCTATTGAGCCGTTGGACCGGCAATCCATTCAAATCCATAATTTTATACTGGAGTTTACATCTTTCTAATGAAACCGATGTATTGAGCCATGAGGTGGTTTGACAACATTCCAAAAATCTGGAAACGGGCATATTTGCTGATATGCCTGTGGTATGCCATTAACTTCGCTGTAAGTACTTTTTTTGAATGGAAACTGAAAAGGCCATTTCCCTATGTTCTTTGGAATGGCTTGTATTTGTGGGAAGCGCTCTGTGTTTTGATCGTTCTGATTTTTTTGTGGACCCACTGGTTGTTTCGCTTTCGTCCGACAATACAGATCATTGGTCATGCGATGGGTATCGCCTCTTTCTCCCTGATCATTGGCACGCTTTCCTATTACTTCACCGACTACATGGATGGTCTGGTGTATTTTGAAAACTGGAAGGAATTTATGGTGGAATTGCTCAATTGGGATGCGCTTCGTTTTTACGACCAATATGTCATTACGGTAGGCGTTTACTATGTGATCTCTTACTTTCAAGGGTTACAAAATGAAGAAAGGGAGAAGAGTGAGCTGGCACTGAAAAATAAAGAAATGCAGATTTCTTTGTTGAAATCCCAGATCAATCCGCATTTCTTGTTCAATACATTGAATTCTATATCCACCTTAATTCATTCCAGTAAAGACCAGGCCCGTAAAGTGATCACACAATTGTCTGATATTTTCCGCTATGCGCTGGAATCCCATACGGGTAAAATGGTGAAACTCTTCCATGAAATTGATTTTATTGAAAATTACATACGCATCCAGCAAGTTCGTTTTGGAGACCGACTCAAATTCGAAATGCATGTGGATGTCTCGTGCCTGGATTTAAGTATTCCACCCATGATCCTTCAACCCCTGGTAGAAAATTCTGTGAAGTATGGAATTGGACCAAAAGAGGAGGGTGGGACTATTGATCTGGTGATAAAGAAATTAACAGGTCAGGTTTATTTTGAAGTCAAGGACAATGGACTGGGCATCCACGCAAAAAAAGTAATGGATGGCAGCGTAGGCGGTGTGGGCATGAAAAATACAGACCTGAGGTTGAAGAATTATTATGGACCAGAGGCGGGACTACAAGTGAGAGCTTCGGAAAATGGATATTCAGTAAGTTTTTCAATTCCATTCCTGGAGTCTATGGAGGAAATCGAACAGACCCGACTCAATCGAATCGAAAACCAAGTATTATGAATACCACCTGCTTAATCATTGATGATGAGAAACTCGCACGCGAATTGTTACGGGAATACATAGTGGGATTTCCACAAATTGAAGTCATCGGTGAAGCTTCCAAGGGAAACGAAGCTGTAGAAAAAATTAACAAACTGAAACCCGACCTGATTTTCCTGGACGTGCAAATGCCGGGCATGAACGGTTTTGATGTGCTGGAAGAAATTGATCATGAGCCCTACATTATTTTCACCACGGCCTATGATCAATATGCCATCAAAGCCTTCGAAAAAAATGCCGTCGACTATGTATTGAAGCCATTGGATGAGGAACGATTCAGAATCGCCGTCAATCGGGCACTGAAACGTAAAACAGATGAAACAGGTAACCTGGAGGAACTGCTGAAAAGTTTAAAATCGGGAAATAAAAATTTTGAAACTCACATCTTTGTTCAAAAATCAGAGAAGCTTTTCAATCTGCCGATAGAGGAGATTGTTTACCTCGAAGCATCGGGTGATTATACGGTCATCACCACTAAAAGCGATCAGTTCGTGAGTTCCTCGGGTATAGGCAAGCTTGAAGAAATCATGGACCCCGATACTTTTATCCGTGTTCACCGGTCGACGATCATCAACTTGAATTACCTCAAGGAAATTGAGCGCCACTTCAATGGGGGTATGGTTGTGAAAATGCAGAGCGGGAAGAGTTTTCCGGTCAGCCGCACCTATGCGAAATTGATTCGTAAGAAAGTGGTCTGAATAAGGTGAAGATGCCAGAACTCATGGCGGTTTTTTGCTTATTTCCTTGTTTTCTCAGGATCGAATTTCATTCGCACCTTCACTTCACTTTCAACAGCGACATCATCCTCTGTGGCGGGCGCCCATGGTGGGCCCTCTTTCACCAGGCGTATGACTTCTTCATCGCAACCATGACCGATACCTTTCAAGACATTGAAATCAGATAGGTTCCCATTGGTGGTCACAGTAAATTGCACCATGACTTTGCCCTTGATCTTATCGGCTAGCGCCTGTTGCGGATAATGAAGATTGCTTTCAAGGTATTGATTGTAAGCTTTCAGCCCACCGAGAGGAGCGGCAGTTTTGATCACAGGCCCCTCATTACTTTGGTTTGAATCCAGCAGCCGTTCAGTCACTACCACTTCACTCAGTTGCGATACATCTTCAGACAACTGTATACTAAGCGAGGTTTTATTCTCTGGACTAACTTCTACAGCCCGCATTCCGATAAATGAAAATACGATGCGTTGGTTTTGGTCATCCACTGAAAGTGAAAAGTTACCTTGGCTGTCCGTGACCGTACCGCGTTTGGTGCCTTTAATTACAACAGTCACTCCTGGTAGTGGCGCTCCGTCTTCTGCCGACAGGACCTTACCTGAAATATTCCTGGAAGACAATGCGGAGGCATCAACTTTGGAAATGGCCTGCAAGCTTCGGGATTCCTTTTTATTCATGCCAGCGCCACGTTGAGACAAGGGTAAAGATTGAACGGGTGATTGTACGACTTCCTTTTTTGCGTCTGCAACTTCATCTCCTTTGATTTCAGCGATTTTATCGGCCTCTTCAGCAACCGCTAGCTCGGTTTCCGTTTTTTGGGTTTCACCCAGACTGCCGGAAACCGTCTTGTTTTCGGGGGCAGCAATACTTAGACCGGTTTTATCTGCCTCTTTTCGTTTGGGTTGAGCGGTATATTGTTTTGACTTTTCATTGATCTCCTCCGGCTTGGCGAGCGTAAGAAGTGACGATGAATCACGGAAAGGGGTAACATCAGGGCCTGCCTTTTCGGAAGTTGAAGATGATTTTTCCAGAGCAATAGCATCAGGCTCCTGTAATCTTAAAAGATAGAATAAAGACCCAGCGCTGATTAATACAATCACACCAGCAGCAATGCGTAGAGGGGTAAACCACGATCGGGATGGTTGCTTGATCTTTTTTGAAAGTTCTTCGATGTCCCCAATGAATTCTGCCGCAGAGACTTGCTCGGCGCCCTCCAGCGCGTCAGACAGGAAAGGATCGTGCAAGGCTTTCTTTTCCAGCGCATGACGTTGGGCTTCGCTCAGCGACCCTTCCCGGTACCTTTTTATATCGTCTTTCTCACGGCTCATTTTCTTCCATGCATATTTTCAGGTTGCGTTTCCCATTCTGAATATAACTCTTCACCTGGTTCAGGTCAAAGCCTGTTTGTTCGACAATTACTTTATAGCATTTTTCCTGGAGATAAAACAGGCGGACACACTGCTGTTGGGCCTCCATCAGGGTTTCAATGCACTTTTCCAGTCGAACTATATTTAATTCTTTCTCAGTTTCTTCTTCCAGATGCTCCCCCGGGCTGTTTTCCATAAGAAATGGTGAGATTTCTTCCATGATCTTGCCTTTTGCAGACCGCAATTGCATCAGGCAATGATTGCGGGCATTTACATACAGCCAGCCTTTAAAATTACTGATCTTGTGCTGTAACAGGCTCCTGATCAGCTTTTCGTGGATTTGCATCACCGCATCTTTTGCCTCTTCGCGATCTTTCAGATACTTCAGACAAACACCGTAAATCAGGGGAGCATATCGCAAAAAAAGCGTACTCAGCCACTCCAGGTTCTGGGTTGTCTGATAGAGGTTTAACAGCTCCTCTTCAGTTTTTTCATTACCGCCTTTGCGTAAAAACACCCCTCAAGATAATTTTTTTCACAGTCTTATGGAAAACAGACGCTCGTAGCATCTTCCCTGTAAACAAAACCCAATGGTTATGAAAAAAAAATGGCTCATGATGGTAGCGGTCCTGTTCGCTTACGCAGGATCGCTGGTTGCGCAGGACCGGATTATTACCGGGAAAGTCACCTCGTCAGATGACGGAAAGCCGATATCCGGAGTAAATGTTCTCCTCAAAAGCACCGCCATCAAAACGGTTACAGATGCTTCAGGGAGATACTCTATGCATGTGCCTGCGAAAGGAGGCATCCTGACATTCTCTTACACTGGTTTTGCCACCCGCGAAATTCCAATCGGCATCAGTAATGTGGTTGACGTTTCGTTAATGGTTGATGTAAAACAACTTTCAGAAGTAACACTGGATGTGCTTCAGGGTAAGGTGGGGGGCATTTCAACCACCCGTAAAAGAAAAGACGCCAACAAATCAATGGCAGGAGCGGCCTATGCTGAGCCTCTTGAGTACGAACAACAACCTCAACTCAATACGGAAGAGTATGATGCCATCCATGAAAATATTTTTCATGGAGCTTTACAAAATCCATTGTCAACTTTCTCTATTGATGTGGATGCTGCTTCTTACAGCAACATGCGGAGGTATATTCAGAATGGCCAGCGTCCTCCGGTGGATGCCGTGAGAATAGAAGAGATGATAAATTATTTTGATTACAATTATCAGCAACCCAAAAATGACGATCCATTCTCCATCTACACGGAGATATCTATTGCGCCCTGGAATGAAAAACATAGACTGGTTCACATTGGCCTTCAGGGAAAGAAAATTGCGACCGAAAATTTACCGGCTTCCAACCTGGTGTTCCTGATTGACGTGTCCGGATCTATGGATGCGCCCAATAAGCTGCCCTTGCTGAAAGCCTCATTCAAAATGCTGGTAGAACAATTGCGTGAACAAGACCGGGTAGCCATTGTGGTGTATGCTGGCGCTGCTGGTTTGGTTTTGCCTTCCACATCAGGCAGCGAGAAGAGAACCATTATTAATGCGTTGGAGAATTTACAGGCTGGTGGTTCTACCGCGGGAGGAGCAGGTATTCAGTTGGCCTATGCTGTAGCGAAACAAAATTTTCGTCAGGGGGGCAATAACCGGGTGATCCTCGCTACCGATGGAGATTTTAATGTGGGCGAGTCCAGCAATGGAAGCATGGAAAGGTTGATAGAGCAAAAGAGAAACGATGGAGTTTTTCTGACCGTTATGGGTTTTGGCATGGGCAACTATAAAGATTCCAAAATGGAAATCCTCGCTGACAAGGGTAATGGCAACTATGCTTACATCGACAATATTCTGGAAGCGCAGAAAGTGCTGGTGAAAGAATTTGGCGGCACCATGTTCACTATTGCCAAGGATGTGAAAATTCAAATTGAATTCAATCCCGCTAAAGTTCAGGCGTATCGACTGATCGGATATGAAAACAGGATGCTCAAGAGTGAGGATTTTAACAATGACAAAAAAGATGCTGGTGAATTAGGTTCAGGTCATACCGTTACGGCATTGTATGAAATTATTCCGGTAGGTGTTGAGAGCGAATTTTACAAAATTAATGAACTAAAGTACCAAAAGACGAAACTCACATCGGAGGCGGAAGGGTCCAGGGAATTGATGACCGTGAAGCTACGTTACAAAAAACCCGATGGTGAAGTCAGCAAATTAATTGTCCATCCATTAATAGATGGAAATACACTGCTGCCAAAAACATCGCAGGATTTCAGATGGTCTGCTTCGGTGGCAGCTTTCGGAATGTTGTTGAGGGATTCCGAATATGTTAAAGGATTTTCGTATGAAAATGTAATGCAATTGGCCCAAGGATCACGGGGAGAAGACCCGGATGGTTATCAGGCCGAATTCATTAACCTGGTAAAATCAATGGGGCTGGTTGCCAGCCGTTAAAATGAAGGAAACCCTTGCCCACGCAGGGGTTTCCCTTTTTTGATCCCCGGCCATTAATCACCGGAAAATCAATCTTTATATTTATTTTTGTCCGATGGTAAAGATCAGTGCAGTTATTATTACCTACAACGAAGAAAAGAACATTGTTCGTTGTATTGACTCGGTTTCTACGATAGCTGATGAAATTGTAGTCATCGACTCCTTTTCAAAGGACGGCACTAAAGAGTTATGTCTGTCCAAAGGGGTCACTTTTGTTGAGCATCAGTTTCGCAGCCACATTGATCAAAAGAATTACGCAGTAACCCAGGCAACGCATCCCTATATTTTATCTCTCGATGCAGATGAATACTTGTCTGCCGAACTAACCCTATCCCTGCTGGAAGTGAAGCAGACCTGGCCGGCAGAGGCTTTCCGGATGAACCGGCTCTCCAGCTATGGTACCAAATGGATCAAGCATGGATCCTGGTACCCAGACCGTAAAATAAGGTTATGGAATAAACACTTGGGTGTTTGGGGAGGAGAAAACCCCCATGATCGCGTTGTGTTGAAAAAAGGAACTACCGTAATCCACCTCGCAGGCGATATTCTTCACCGGGCCTACAAGGATTCCAAAGAGACCCTGGAAAAAGTACAGCGATACTCGGATATCTTCGCCTTGGAAAGTGTAGGGAAGAAAAATAGTTCCATCATTACCATCATGGGACATACCTCATTCGCTTTTCTAAAGAGCTTCATCATCAAGTGGGGATTTCTAGATGGCTATGAAGGGCTCATGGTAGCGCAGGCTGAAGCTAATCACGTATTTTATAAATATGCCAAGCTGTATGAAGTAAATAAAAAGGCTTCCCTTGGCAAGCGGGTTATTGTTAGTCGTACTGACAATCTGGGGGATGTTATTCTTACACTACCCTTGCTGGGATACCTTAAAGCCACCATGCCGGAAATCCGGATTTATTTTATTGGCAAGAAGTATACCCATGCGATCATTGATAAATGCATTCATATAGATAAATTTTTAGATCGTGATGAATTACTAAAAGACCCAGAACTCCTCAGGGAGGTGGAGGCCGACACCATACTTTTTATTTATCCGGACCGGGAGTTGGCAAAGCTTTCCAAAAAGCTGGGCATCAGGCGGCGTGTAGCTACCGCCCATCGTTGGTTTAACTGGCTGTACTGTAATTACCGCGTCGACTTCAGCAGACTTCGTTCACGACTTCATGAAAGTCAATTGAATTTTAAATTATTAGCCCCCTTTAAAATGTATTGGGACTTTGACCTTAAGGAAATTGCAAATTTCTATGGCTTGGTCCCTCCCTTGCAAAATCACAATGGACATTTGTCCAATAATCACTTTAACCTTATTATTCACCCGAAGTCGAAAGGAAGTGCCCGCGAGTGGCACCTTGAAAACTATTATGAGCTTGCACAATCTCTGCCAGCAGACCGGTATAAAATTTTTATTACTGGATTAAAAGATGAGGGAGAGAGAATGCGGAAGGAGAAGCCTGAGTTGTTTCAACTATCTCATGTTACGGATTTAACTGGCAAGATGAACCTGGATGAACTCATGTCATTTATTAGTCAGGCGGATGGCTTGGTAGCTTGCAGCACGGGGGTATTGCATCTGGCTTCTGCGTTGGGAAAATTTTCTCTGGGGCTTTACTCGCCGATGAAGCCGATCGATCCTGGTCGTTGGATGCCAATAGGAATCAAGGCAAGCTACCTCGTGGTCAACAAAAACTGCAACAATTGCAAGAGAAGCAAGGAATGCGCCTGTGTTAATGAAATAACCGCAGAGCGGGTGAAGGTACGGCTGGAGGAATACTACCCCAAGGCCTTCAGCAGCAAATATGCCGAATACTAAAGGTTCTAAAATAATTTTTGATGGTTCTCCGCTGCGATATCTTCATACCGGTCTTGGACAATTCTCGTATTACTTAATTAAGGAACTTGCGCAGCATCATGAAAAATATGATCTCTCTTTTTTGGTGCATCAGGCCTCTAAGGGGCTCATCGATGCGTTTACCCAGCGATTGGTTGAGGTGACCTGGTTACGGAGGCATGCTCCTCATTTCTTGCTCCCCGCCCTTTTTAAGAAATATGATCTCTGGCACGCATCCTCCGAAATCACTCGTTTCAATAATTTTCCGGATTCTGCAAGGGTTCTGGTTACGCTCCATGGCCTTCATTTTTTAGATGAAGATGCACCGGACTTAGCCAAACGTAAGTTGGACCAGGTCCAGAAGCTAGTCAATAAATCGCATGCCCTTGCAACCGTATCTGCCTATACGGAAACCATCGTTCGGAAAAACCTGGATCTTGGAAACAGGCCGCTGAAAATAATTCATCACGGGGTGGAAGACAAGACAGCTCAGGAATATAAAAAACCCGGCATGGTCACGAATGCAAAATTTATATTTTCTATCGGGAGTTTCTTTGAGAGAAAAAATTTTCATGTTTTACTTCCGTTTCTCCAGCGACTTGATGGATACAAATTGATCCTGGCAGGAGATCACAGGAAGGGGTACGGTAAATTTATTAAAAAGGAAATCCTTAAACTTTCTTTATCCGACCGGGTTATCCTGACCGGAGAGATCGGCGAACCTGAAAAGAACTGGCTGTATCAGAATTGTGAAGCTTTTGTATTTCCATCCATTTCAGAGGGATTTGGAATACCAGTCATTGAAGCATTGCAGGCGGGGAAGCCAGTTTTTTGCTCGGAATTTGGGAGCTTGCCGGAAATGGGAGGCGTGCATGCTTTTTATTGGAAAAATTTTGAGCCTGACTATATGCGCGATTTTTTCATAGAAAAGATTCATACGTTTAATCAAAACCCGGAGAATAAAATTAACTGCAGAAGATATGCCAGTAGTTTTTCCTGGAGAAAGGCAGCAGAGAGTTATTTGTCGTACTATGCCGAATTGCTTAATTAATTCCGTTAATTTTACTCAACTCAAAGTACAATCGGATTGTAAGGCAATCATTACCCAACCATGACTTCTCTTTATTGGCTTATTTTACTATTGGTGATTACAACATCACTCAGTCTGATTTTTTTTCTAAATTATAATTATTACCGAAGTCAGGTCAAGCAAAGAGGCTCGTTGGGAAGCTGGCCGATAAAGCCAATTAGTTTGCCTGACGTTGATCCAATTTTTAAAGTCGACGAATTTGGTCCCACACGTGATACCCTTGTTGAATTTATTGGGAGAGGTCATCTTATTGTGCCGGGAGGAACTTCAGATGCTGAAGCCTGGGTGCTGTCGGTTCTGGCGAAAAAGGCAAAAAGGATTTTCGAATTCGGAACATGTACCGGCAAGACTTCCTATCTGATGGCCCTAAACTCACCTTCGGACACCCAGGTAGTTACATTGACACTTCCGCCGGATCAGGTCAACAACTACACGGTTGATCCGGTCGATAGTAAGAGAGCCACCAAGAATGCTCTCAATGAATCTTCGTTTACACGGTTTTTATATACAGGCACACCGGTCGAGAAAAAGATAACGCAACTGTTTGGCGACAGCAAGCATTTTGACGAGATCCCCTATGAAAAGAAAGTAGATTTGATTTTTGTTGATGGATCTCATGCGTTGTCTTATGTCTACAGCGATAGTGAAAAAGCATTTAAGATGGTGAGCGACGGAGGGCTAATTCTTTGGCATGATTACCGGGGCCCTTATCTGAATAAAGATGTTTACAAAGCGCTCAACAGACTTTCAAAAGAGAAACCCCTTGCACACATTGAAGGAACCTCCTTTATAGTTTTTAGAAACAACCGATAGTTATTGTTCTTCGTGTCAGGTGGTAAACCCGTTATATAAATGAAAGTCTATGGCTTCACCATTGTCCGAAACACAGTTTCGATGGATTATCCGGTAATGGAGGCAATCAACTCCATTCTGCCCCTGTGTGATGTGATGATTGTGGCCGTGGGAGATTCAGATGATTCAACGCTGGATTTAATCCGTCAGATTCAATCTGATAAAATTAAAATCATTGAAACCATTTGGGACGATGGACAGCGTGAAGGCGGCAGGGTGCTTGCGCTGGAGACGGACAAGGCATTTGCGGCTGTACCTTCCGATGCGGACTGGTGTTTTTATATTCAAGCAGACGAAGTGTTACATGAAAAGTACCATGATGTAGTCCGCGAAGCCATGCAGAAGTATAAATCCGACACATCTGTGGAAGGGCTTCTATTTCATTATAAACATTTTTACGGCTCCTTTGACTATGTAGGAAGTTCTTGGAGTTGGTACCGAAGAGAAATCCGAATTATACGTAATGACAAAAATATTTTCTCCTACCGAGATGCTCAAGGGTTTAGAAAAAAACCAAACGAAAAGCTCAAGGTCAAATTAATTGATGCAACGATGTATCATTATGGTTGGGTGCGCGACCCAAGAGCAATGCAGCGCAAACAACAGGCCTTTAGTCATTTCTATCACGATGATCAATGGATTGAAAATAATCTGGCCAGAGCCGATGAGTTTGATTACAGTCAGATTGATTCATTGGAGCATTTTCAGGACACACATCCCCGGGTGATGCAGGAAAGAATTAAGCGGGCGAATTGGAAATTTGATCATGATCTTTCGAAAAACAAGCTCACCGTGAGGGAACAACTAAAGCGCATTGCCAGCAGGATTTTTGGCTATCGGATCGGCGAATACAGGAATTATCGGATCGTCTGAAAATAATTCCTTTCATCCTCTCCCCTTTTGCCTATTTTTGAAACCATGGAGGAAGCTGTACGCCAGCATTATTCGGAAGAGGAGAAGCAAGTCATCTTTAACAGTGAGTTCTTGCCCCATATTCACTCCATGTACAACTTTGGGTATCGGCTTACCCTGGATCGGGATGATGCCAAAGACCTTGTTCAGGACACCTATTTTAAGGCATTTCGTTTCATAGAATCATTCCAAAAAGGAACTAACGCGAAGGCCTGGCTGTTCAGAATTCTGAAAAACAGTTTCATTAATGACTATCGGAAGAAAATCAAGGAACCTAATAAAGTTGACTATCAGGAAGTAGAAACTTATTATAATTCGGAGGACGTCGACCGGCAGATAACACCCGATTTGCGGGTGGATGCCTTAAAAGATATGATTGGGGATGAAATATCCAATGCTCTCAACGCACTGGATGTTGACTTTCGTACAGTAATTATTTTATGCGACCTGGAAGGATTTAAATATGAGGAGATGGCGAAAATTCTGGATATACCAATTGGTACGGTGCGCAGCCGTCTGCACCGAGCACGACAATTGCTCAAAGAGAAGCTAAGTGAATATGCCAAATCAATGGGTTATAAAAACATCTAAGCCATGAGTCAACCAAACCCTAACCCCTTCGTCTCTGTTCCTGGTAAAAAAGTCACCTGTATGGAAATGCTCCAGTTTATCCTGGACGGAGAGGCATCTACAGAGCAACGTGATTATTTTAAAGCGCATATGGACCATTGCATGCCTTGCTTTAAGACCTACGAACTTGACATGGCAATCAAGGAATTGCTAAAAACTAAATGTTGTGGAGGCGATGCGCCGAGTGATCTGATCCTTCAGATCAAAAGTCAGATTGCTCAAAGTCGCTAGGAATGGGAGGAAAAGCTTTGATTTTCTCCGCACCCTCCGGGTCAGGGAAGACAACCATTGTCAGACATCTGCTCCAGCATAACCCCGATCTGGGCTTTTCAATCTCAGCATCAACC
>JAYWDP010000083.1:0-7367 GCA_043779775.1 Cyclobacteriaceae bacterium | reverse complement strand
ATACGGAATCAAATCCATTCAAAAGTTCCTTATGGTGGGTTATCATCAGGATGGTTTTCTTCGCAGCAATTTTTTGTAAGGCGACCCATACCTCCTTTTCAGTTTCCTCATCCAGTTGATTGGTGATTTCATCGAGCAGCAGAAATTCTGGATCCTGATATAACGCCCGTGCAATCGCAAGTCGCTGACGCTGTCCTCCCGAGATTTTGATGCCATTTTCTCCCAGCCTTGTGGAAAGTCCCTCGGGGAGATCTTCCAGCCAGGATTGAAGGCCAAGACTTTGAAGGAGGGCTTGTATTTTTTTGTGGTCCACAACATTTTCATCCCCCATGGTAATATTGGCAGTGACACTCGCGTCAAGAATGATTGCATTCTGGGGCACATAGGCAAATTGTTTTCGCCAGGAAGAAAGGTGACTCTCCTTCAGTTTTTGATCATCCACATATACTTCTCCCTGATCCTCTTTAAGGAAGCGCATCCGAATTTATTGTAAAGGGCAAGAAGGATTGGAAATTTCATCAGGACATCCGGTTGGACGATGAGTAATGCAAGGGGGGCTATGGATGTCACAGAAATTACATCCAGGAGGCCCTGCAGAAGCAGCAAGACAGTAAGAAATGCCACCCGGGACTGGTCACGGGCCTCCAATAAGGCAAACGCAGGGCGAATGAGTTTTTGAATCAAGTCCATTCACATTTATTTCACCTCACTTTTTGAAACGTAACGATGATGTGATCTCCCCAGCGGTTAAACGGGAACAAATGTTTCATTTTATTTTCAAGTTGCCGCAAGGAGGTGCTAAGTCGTGGAAAATGTTTTTCGAAAGAAAGAGAAGCAGGGGGAGGTGAAAATGAGCCAAGCCCCTCCGCTTTGAGCAGCTTAAAGTCAGCGCCCAAGGCTTTTTGAATTTTAGACAGGGGATGGTAGTGCGTATTAAAGTAATGGCCTTCCAGGTGAGCCGTAGTTCCCTGTTGACTGAGTCGCCTGAAGGCCACGTTGAGTTTACCCTTGAATACCCATGTCCACTCCCAGGGGCAGATGGGTGGCATCACTACCCAGGTGATAATACCACCTGGCGATAATAAATGTGAAATAGATTGTGTGACCGGAGTAAGGTCTTGAATGCAATTCAGTCCACCAAAATTTGAATAGACATAATCAAAGGAGCCCTGAACTTGGTCTAATTGATCAAAAGAAACCTGCTGACTGGTTAGCCGGCCTTCAAAATTATCATAGTTTATTTTTTTCTGCATCTCACTCATCATGCCATCGGCGGCATCGGTGGCATGAACCCGATGTCCTTGCGAGGCGAAATAGGAAGCATCGATTCCGGTGCCTGCATTTAATTCCAGAATCCTGCTTGAGGGTTTTAGAAATTTTTCGGTATGTTGATATACCTGCCTTCGCCAGATTTTAAGAATGGGATTGGCAGCATCATCCAAATCAAAATGTGCTGCTTGTTTGCTGAAAGCCTTCAGCGCCTCTTCGTGCGGATGAGGTAGGGCTGTGGTCATTGCAATTGCTTCAGTTGATAACGATGGAAAATTGTCACGGGTGTATGATAAACCATGGACGCCAGTGTTTTGAGTGTTTTCAAGCCAGGCACAAAAGGCGAGGAAACCCATTGCTTGATCTGACGAAGTCCGCGCTCGATGCGGTAACGGCTATGAACATAGCGATGTAAGATTTTGTAAAAGGCAGGAGTATAGGTATTCTGAAACATAAGAGAAAGGTCGTTGGAGTCGATCCAGTTTTGTTTCTCTGTCAGGTTAGATTTTACCATTTCATAAAATTTCGTTCCTGGCAGCGGGTAAGACACCGAAATTCCTATTTCATCCGGCATCAGGTCCAGTACCATTTTCATAGTCGCCTCAATGTCTTCTTTTAATTCACCCAAGTATCCAAACTGGAGGAAGAAGGCTACTTTAATTTTATGTTGTTTCAGCAAATGGGTAGCCTCTTGAATCTGATGGACGGTAGTGCCTTTGTCCATGGCGTCAAGGATTTTTTGTGATCCTGACTCGGCCCCCACCCACACGGTGTCGACGCCAGACGCTTTCAGGGATTTAATCGTATCATCCTGTAAAAGGAGATCAACACGGGACTGTATCTTAAAATAAAAATTAAGTCTTCTCTTTTCAACCTCAGCTTGAAATTGCTGAACCCAGCCCGGTTTTAGTCCGAAAATATCATCACACATCCAAAAGTGATCTGGCTGATAATGATTCATTAGTAACTGAATTTCTTCCACGACGCGTTCAGGGGATCGTACGTTGTACCGGTTGCCATAGATGGGCTTGGCACACCAATTGCATTTGAAGGGGCATCCCCGGGTCGTTGCGATATTAAGCGAAAAGTATCCGTGATGCTTCTTCCAGATTTGTTTGTAGGGGGTGAGGTCCACCAGGTCCCACGCAGGCAGGGGTAACGCATCGAGATCGCGAATGACTAGACGCTGTGCTGTCACGAAGGTCACATTTCCCTTTTTGAAAGCGATACCCTGAATGTGCGCAAGATCTGACTTGCTAATCATTGCAGGAAGTAATTCCCTGAGTGTTTCTTCACCTTCTCCCCGGATGACTACATCCGCGCCCTGCTCAAAATATTTTTCGTAGTGGTCGGTTGAATCAGAACTTGCTATCAGTACGGTACATCCTGATTTTTTACCCTCCTGTATCATTACAAACGCAGCCTCCCGCATGACGCTAAGACACATTTTTGTCAGGTAGTTGAATCCATCATCATAGATAATCAGGAAATCAGGCTTCTTTTTTTTGAGAACGGGAACAATTTCGAGAGGGTTATCCCTGAGATTGGTATCGAATAGCTCAACATCGAATGATTCCTTGCGAACGACAGCGGCTGCGAGGAGTGTTCCTAAAGGAGGGTAGGGCTGCCTGAACCTCCATTGTTTGGGGTCCAGTTTATAGAAATAGGAGTTTGAAAATAGGATTTTCATGCCACCGGATTCATTCCGAAATGTTTGTGAAACGCCTGCACCCTTTCTTTATATCGTGCCACGATTTGTCGCTGGTAATTTTTCGGATGATTTTTGGAGACGTGGCGGTCCGTTTTGAAGGCTATTCCAAAGTCGGCTGCAGGGAAGACATTACCGTACATCTTCTTCCATCTGCGCAGGGTAAGGCGCATAAAGAAACGATCGAGTACGGCGGGGAAACAGAGGTTCAGGATCCACTCACCAGTCCTTTTCAACATTCCATCCGATGGAGAAGCGTCTGCTGAAGGAATAGTTACGAAGTTGGGAAAAAATTGAAGGAGCCATTTGTTTTGGCGAAGCAAATTGTGATGATGCCCCTTGCCATAGAGAGGGATCAAAGTAGCGAGTTCCGTGGCGGTGAAAATATTTTCCTCCTCGATCTGAAGATGCTCGGTATCAACAAAATAGTTTACACAAAAATATTTATGTGAGTTGAAGAGAAAAATGCGCTTGTACAATACCAGCAGGGTGCGGGCAATCCACAGCCGTCCAGGTTTTGTGATAATAAAAAAATCAATGTCACTTTGATCATCAGCATATCCCTTGGAAAGCGATCCCGATATCATAACGCTGCGCACAAAAGGGAATTGCGCGATGAAATTTGTTTTTTTGGCAGCAATATCCATGTATTTTTTGGCCTGGATATTCCCGATTACCCTTCTGTTTTCAATGGCCGGATTGTCTTGAAGACTGTAGAAATTACCCAAACGGAAGATGAGTGATCGTTTCTCAAGGATTGGTAGCTCCATTTCAATTTCAACGGATGTTACATGGTTGGTTGGAAGGTTAAAAAAAATTTCTGCAACGGTTATGGGGTGGTCAAACAAGTCAAAGTAAGCCAATGTCCTGATGATGCTTTCGGATAAATCGCTTAGCGGAGGGGTCTGCTCATCCATACGCAAGTTTTTTAAGCGAATTCATACTTAGATTGCCGTAAGGAAACACAAGAATTGAATTGAAGATGGCAAAAAAGACTATTCCCTTTTGTGATTCAAGCACGCTTTCAGTAGTGGCTACCAAAGTGAAGAGTAAAATGAATCCCAGGTAAAAGTAATTTTTCTGCCGGAAGGCAACCCAGAGGGGGAGGTAAAGACAGATCAATAGTGCTGCTATCCCAAGAATGCCCAACCCGATTTGTGTATAGAGAAATTGATTGTGAGGATCATAGGAATGGATAATGTTATCCTCGCCTGAACGCTCGCACATCTTTTTTATTACCCCTTTTACATCACCTGTGCCAGCGCCAAACACGGGGTTGCTTTCCATGATGACACGCAGGCTCAGCACCCAAAGCGATTTCCTTATCCCTGTAGAATATGAATAGATACCAGCATCGGATGGTAAATAAGTCTCACGTGTGGCGGGTTCCTGGAGGTTACGGTAACGTGCTACAGGATTTACAAGCACCATTAAAAGAATGGGAGCCAGTACCACGGCGACAGAAATTGTCTGAAATATGGGTCCCACTTGAATGGATCGTAGAATAAAAATAAGGCTTGATAAAGTGATAACGGTAAAAGTGAGGATCAGAATTCGAGAAGAAAGCAGGACGATAATTATTTCCAGATAGAAGAAGAGTAAAATAATTCCGGTCTTTTTAAGAGGCTGGTAGGTTCTAAACGATTCGGTGTAAAGGTGAATAAGTAACAAAACAGAAAAAACAACATACATGGCAAGATACGTGGGGTGCATACCGATACCCGAAGCTAATTCAATGTATGAAAAAAACATCCAGAGAAGATTCGCGTCAGGATTTAAATGCTGATATAGCGAAAGTGTAGAAATGTCAAAATTATTTTGCATTTGTAAAGTCTGGTAATGGTAGAAGCCAACGGCTAAACAAAAGAGGGTTGTGACTACGCAGGTAAAAATGAATCCTTTGAAAAGAAGTTGAATCGCTTTTTTGTCCAGGCTCAACGTTGTGGCAAAGATAGCCGGCAAAAGAAAAAAGAAGAGTTTCTTTTGCACATTAAACCACCCATTGGCGATATCTTCTGAATGGCTTATCCCGATCACATGGAGTGCTAAGAATACCAGAAACCCCCATACGAGTGGATGACTTTTCAACAGTTCCGCTTTTTGCCTCCATTGGCCCTCGCGCATCCAGGCAAGAATGTAGATGGCCAGGGCAGCATGACATAGAGACATGGATACCGGTAGGAAAATGATAGCCGTAAAGAGGGAAAGTACCAAGATGGTTTTATGCCATCCCATCTATTGGGTAAGTTTTATTAGGGTTGCTCGATTGATAAGTTCTCGTTCCGGATCATGAAACCATCCCCATTTATTGAAATACGTGACGACGCTTTTAACATGAAAAAGAAATGGTATCAACTTTTTATACGATCCCTTTTCATGAATGTGATAGATGCTGGCCGCGGGGTAAAAAACAGTTCTGAAATGTTTATGAATCCTTCGGGTCAGGTCAATATCTTCGGTATACAAAAAGATGTCCTCATCAAACAGTCCGATTTTTTTTAAGCAATCATTTCTCAGCAGCATAAAACATCCTGAAAGGCAGGGAACGTCCATCATTTTATCGTAACCTGAAAATTTCAATTCATAGATGTGATTGGTTCTGTCAAACTTTTTATTGAATGGAAAGAATCTTCTCAGGAACAAATTTTCCGGAGAGGGAAGTAGCTTACAGAGGTGCTGGATTCTTCCATCCGGATACAGGACTTTGGGCATCACCAGGCCTACATCGGACTGCGTATCCATGAGGTTAAGCAATTCCGGAATGACCTTTTTATCAAAGTAAACATCCGGATTGAGAACCAGGTGATAGACTGAACCCATTTCCTGAGACTGTACCAAAGCGATGTTGTGGGCAGCCCCAAATCCAAGGTTCTTATTGTTAAAAATATAATTGACCCTCTTTTCTGTCTCAAAATGTTTTCCGATAGTATTTTGTGGTGAGTTATCAATCAGGAAGAGAATGCCTTCGGGGGAGCTGTCCAAAAAACTTTTTACTGCCGCAAGGACCAGTTTGGGTGTATTTTTAAAAACAACAATGGAAGCAGTGATTTTAGGAGGCATAGGACATCGCAATCACATTTTTCAAAAGCCAAAATCTCTTCAACATTTTGTCAGTAAATGAAGTATTACTTTGATTTGCGGTGGTGGAGGCATTGTGTAAATGTCTTCGATGGTAAAGAAGTTTCTTCTCAGTGAACTTAACTTTAAAATATACTTCCGCGATCAACCCAAGCCAGACATCATGCATAGGTATTCCTTCCGGGAATGGAAGTGCTTTGGTTAATACTTTATTGTGAAAGGCCATACAACAACCCATGTATGAATTTTTATACAGATTGTAAAACAGGCCTTTGCGGGAATGATTCATATTATAAAATGAATCCTGTTTGAGTTCTAGAACCTCATTGACAATCATACAGTCGGTAACCACCAGATCGTAGTCTTTTAATAAGCACAAGGTTGCCTTCACTTTATCGTGCACCCAAACATCATCCTGGTCTGCGAGAAATATGTAGCTGCCTTTCGCTGAACAAAGAGCGGTTTCAAAGTTGGAAATTAAACCAGAACCGGAATTGCTAATCAGCCGGATTCTGGGATCACGGATGCCTTGAATTATGTTAATGGTATCGTCAGTGGAATGATCATCAGAAATTATTAATTCATCGTCTCCCGCAAGTTGAGGTAGTATGGAAGAAAGTTGTTCCTGAATGTAGACTGCGCCGTTTTTTACCGCCATACAGACCGAAATATTCGATGTCATTTTTTAGTTGATAGATTGTTGTCAAATCTAAAATAAAAGATGATACGACAATCAACCGGATGGAATAATAATCCCTCATGAGTTGGTTGTTAATCTAAGAAATTCCTTTCGGTGAAGCCAGGGGAAGAGTACCGGATAGATCAACTGAAAGCCCAGGCCTGTAAATCGAATGGTATTGTCATAAGCCATAAACAAAAATATGGTGCAAAGAATCGCAATGCCGGTGAGAAAATAGGGAGAGCCTGGCGGGAGTAGTCTTAAATAAAACCATGGAATTAATAGAGAAAAAATTGCCATGATGATCATGCCCAGCCAACCCAGGTAGCTGAAGGATCGTGAGTACAAGGTGGTGACATTAAAAGCCCCGACAACAGTATAGTTTTCAGTGTAATGATCAAGGTCGTTAAATTGAAAGATTCGATTGGTCCGCTTGGAAATAAAATCAAATAGGAACTCATTATTCATCATTTCAATAATCCGGAGAACAGTAACCGGAGGAGGCTTTTTAGTCCATTTAATATTTTGTTGCAAATTGGCAACCGGAGAGGATAGATAGATATAGGGCCAGAAAAATTCCTTTGGGATCCGGGATTTTTTAAAGGAATCAGAGGCCCCACCAATATCCAGAAA
>JAYWDP010000082.1:0-2504 GCA_043779775.1 Cyclobacteriaceae bacterium | reverse complement strand
AAACCGATGATGAAGAAATTGCAGGAGATCTTTGTTCACAAACTTTTGTCAATGCGTTGAATCATCTTGGAAAATATGAATTCCGGGGCCTTCCCTTTTCCGCCTGGCTTTATAAGATCGCTTCGAATGAAGTGAACAAATACTACAGGAAAAAGAAAGGGAAGAAAATCTTCAGCATCGAAGAGATCAAAGTGCGTGAATTGGTGGAGCGTAGCAACACCGATGGCCAACAGGATTGGGACGAAGAAATTATCCTGCGGCTGATCACCTATCTGAAAGATCTACCCATCGACATGCTGCACGTTTTACAATTGCGGTATTTTGAGGACAAGGACTTCAGGGAGATTGCGTTCATTCTTGAAATGACAGAAAGTGGTGCGAAGATGCGTACGTACCGGGCTTTGGATATGCTCCGGAAGAATTTTAATATTAAAGTGAAGTACCATGAGTAAGCACGAAATACGGCTTCGCAGGCAAAAAATTACGGCACGGGGCACGGAGCGCTTTCGCAACTATGGCGCTGTGCTGGAGCGGCACGAGAAGGAGAAGCGCATCAGAAAAATACTCAGGGTATTTACGTTGCTCTTTATTATACTCAGCGTTGCGATGCTCATCATCATTGTTATCAGAATGGAGCGCAAGGCCGAGAAGAAAGCTGATTCCACTTACATCGTTCAAACCCATTTACCACAGTCAGCCTGACCAATTTTCAATATGAGCCTTTGATTGCTTTAAATTCACGGATATAATGAATGAGGGTAAAATTCTGGAACTTTTGGCAGAATATCTTAGAAGAAACCATTGGGCTAAGAAAAGAAACTAATGCAATCAGAGAAGAAACAAATGAATTGCGTAAGGAATCCTTGAAAAGGGATAGTCGTAACGAGGTTCTATTGAAACAACTTATCGCACTTTCCAAAAGAGTCAAGTTGATTGAACGCAAACACTAGTGATGAAGTAGTCAATATTTCAGCGAAAATCTACTGGAAAAGATCTTAAAACTTTTCCCTTGCCCAATCATTGTGCTCAGTAATCCGAATAATCAGTTGGGTAAAGAAAAAGCGTATCATTTTTTGATACGGTATGCTGGTATTCCGGCTTCGCAGAAAGTACCTTCCATTCCGGGTCATTACGAAACGTGTCCCAATGAAGATCACGTTCAGCTTTATTTTCAAACGTTGTCATGTACATGAGGTTAGGCATGTGCGAGCCCACGAGCACTTCGGCATAAAAAACAGCATTAAAATTCAATCGTTTAAACAGGGCTATCTCATTGCCCTCGTTGAACATGTGGACTTTCTTTTGATACAGTTTCTCTGTAGCACCCTCATAGCTTCGCAGTTCATAGATACGATCCTTCCGCGCACCCGTTAGGGAAGGTTTCTGTAGCTCGGGTGACAATTTGAATGCCTTCATAATGATGGTCTCCATTCGTAAGTAGCTAGGATCGGAATATTCTGCGTTGATATAATCGCTACCATCTTTTTGGTATTGAGGATCGTCCGACAGGGATGCGTTTACTTTTTCAAATTGCTCCATTGACTTGTGGGGAATCAACACATACAGCAGGTGGGGATGAAGGGTATCTGATAGGAGTGTTTTAAATACCCCGACGGATTCAATGCCTTTACGATGAAGGGCAGGAATCAGCGCACCTTGCAAGTATTGGTCCATTCGCTTTTCATCATTGTCATCCGCAAGTCGGTAGATTCGCATTTCATAGAAAGTTAACTTGGCAGGCGCATAAAACGAAGATAGGATTAGCACCAGGAAGCTCAGGGTAAAATTTTTCATACAATGTTTTTTCAATCGTAGATCAGGTTTCAAATATAACTTTTTCGGAGTCATCAAATAAAAAAAACAACATTTATCTTTAATAGTTGTTTTGTCCTTGTAATTCTTATCCGAGCGTAATGAAATGTAAAAACATCCAATCGCACGTCACCCAGCGGGTTGAGTACTTCAACCATAAGCTCATTGAGTAGTTTCTCCTTTTCATTGGGCCCTTGGGCTTCCACGATGCCCGAGTTTACCGGCAATCCACTTCGCTTGGCGTTAATAATAAAGGGGAAACCATCCCAGGATGAATACGCCGCTACCTTTCCCGTAAAGGCAGGCTGACTATTGATAAATTCCAGGACTGTTTTATTGGGGTTATCGAATTTGTCATTGGAAGTGATCCGCGCATCATCGGCAAAGCCACGGCCCAGAAATCGCGCTTGAGCGCGGCCGAATCGCTGACAAAGTCTTTTGCGATGAGTCGCGCTTCCGCTCCACCAAAAATCTCCTGCCAGCGCATGCCGTTGAGGGTAATCAGAATTACATTTTCGGTTTTAGGTTTTGATTGACCGGATGCCGTTAAACAAAGTGTGCATGCCAGGAAGGTTAAAAGTCGGGTCATAAAGCAAAATATTATCCCAATGAAACATATCAAAGTGTGAAGATGGAAAAAATGATTTACTTTAAGCATCACGACAAATCAAAATGGATCCATCAAAATCAGA
>JAYWDP010000081.1:0-2510 GCA_043779775.1 Cyclobacteriaceae bacterium | reverse complement strand
TAACTAAAATGCTGAGTGCCGCGGATCAAACGGGCTCCATTCCCTCCATCCTGGCAGATCTTAAAAACCTGGAAGCAAGTTATAGTGCCCTGAACATCCAGGATAAGATTAAAAACAATAAAGGAAGTGCTGCGCTTAGCGACACGATACTTCTTGACATCACCAATGTTGTTGAAAAATTGAGAGCAGATATTGTTCAATAATTAGCTTTGATAATTAAAAAGGGATTGGGGATAACCAATCCCTTTTTTGTTTTAGATCCATTGGGATATTTTTATCTCCTGTATATTAGATAATTAATTCACCCGACCTATGAGCGAACCTGTCTTAAAAGCCATTCTACGTCTGTTTGCTATTGTGGCGAAAGAAGATGACGTAACCCAGCAAGAACGGGATTATGTGATGGCTTTCCTCCATGACCACCTGGGCCGCAAGGCGGTAATGGAGAACATGTCTTACTTTGATGACTTTGCCCGCGACCTTCCGCCGGACTCGGATAGCAACGTAAAACAGCTTTGCCGTGAGATCAACCTTGAGGTGACGCAAAAACAAAAAGCCGTCATCCTTCTGGAACTGATGAGTGTAATCCTGGCCGATGGAAACATCTCTCCAAAAGAGCATCAATACGCTAAAACAATTGCCTCAACACTACATGTTAGCCGTAATGATATCGATTTAATGACCCACTATATTCTGGGAGATGACCGAAACAGCTACGACTCTGAACATATCCTGATTATTGATTCGATCCGTGAACAGCCTGTTCATTGCAAACACATCTACCGCGACAAACTGGATGGTGTCATTGCCATATTGTATTTAGACGCGGGTGATCTATATTTTTTTAAGTATGTAGGGCCGGAAGATATTTACCTGAACGGCGGTCCTCAAAAATCTTCTAACATCAATCCGCTTGCCCATGGCAGCAGCATACGGTGGGAAGGTTCCAACCCTGTCTATTTCGGCGAAATTTTAAATCAGTTTAAAAAACAAAAATCCGAGTCCCGCACTACTTTCGAGGCTAAAAATATTTCATATCAATTTAAAAATGGAAAATTAGGACTACGTCAAATCAACATACTGGAGGAATCCGGAAATCTGATTGCGCTGATGGGCGCCAGCGGTGCCGGAAAATCCACATTACTGCAGGTGCTGAACGGATCAGAAAAACCCTCCAGCGGACATGTCCTTATCAACGGTATCGACATTCATCAGGATGCCCACAAAGTGGAAGGTGTTTTCGGCTTTGTGCCCCAGGACGATCTTCTTATGGAAGACTTGTCGGTATATCAAAACCTCTACTTTGCCGCTAAACTTTGTTTCAATCACTTAACCGAAAAGGAAATTGAAACTCTCGTGCTCAAAACATTGGATGACCTGGGCCTTCTCGAAACAAAAGAATTAAAAGTAGGATCTCCCCTTCATAAGACTATCAGCGGAGGGCAACGTAAACGACTTAACATTGGTCTTGAGCTGCTTCGCGAGCCATCCGTTCTCTTTGTAGATGAGCCGACTTCGGGCCTCTCCTCGCGCGATTCCGAAAATATCATTGACCTGTTGAAAGAATTGGCCTTGAAAGGCAAACTGGTGTTTGCGGTTATTCATCAGCCAAGCTCGGATATTTTTAAAATGTTCGATCGTTTGGTTATTCTCGACACCGGGGGATTTCAGATCTATTATGGCAATCCGGTAGAGGCAGTTACCTATTTCAAAAGAAATATCAATCTCATCAACAGCGATCAGGGTGAATGTCCCGATTGCGGGAATGTTAACCCCGAACAAATATTCAACATCATCGAAACCAAAGTGATCGATGAATATGGAAATTTTACGAACGAAAGGAAAATCTTGCCGGAACAGTGGAACCAATTATTTAAGGAAAAAATAAAACTTCCAATATTATCACCTTCCCTGCAACCGCCTCATTCAAGCTTACATCTTCCAGGCTGGCTAAAGCAAATGAAGTTATTCGGTCAACGTGATCTGCTGTCTAAGCTGAGTAACCGACAATATCTCGCAATTAATTTACTGGAGGCTCCCCTTCTCGCATTCATCCTCGCATTCATTACCCGTTACTACAATTCCGATGATGCCTATCATCCGGGATACGTATTCATTAAAAACATGAATGTACCTGCTTATCTTTTCATGAGTGTCATTGTGGCGCTATTTATGGGATTGACGGTCAGTGCGGAAGAAATCATCCGGGACCAGAAAATTCTTAAGCGAGAGGCATTTCTTCATCTGCATCGCAGCAGTTATCTGATCTCCAAAATGGGAATACTCTTTATGATTTCCGCTATTCAAACACTCCTATTTGTCTTAGTGGGAAGTGCAATACTGGAAGTCAAAGGAATGCTCCTGGTACATTGGGGCATACTGTTTACGGTTTCGTGTTTTGCCAATATGCTGGGTCTCAATATTTCCGCTGCCTTCAATTCGGCTGTCACGATCTACATCCTTATCCCGATCCTGTTGATCCCACAATTGATCCTGAGCGGCGTTGTAGT
>JAYWDP010000080.1:0-18780 GCA_043779775.1 Cyclobacteriaceae bacterium | reverse complement strand
CTGCGATTCCCGGCCACAGCATCAGTGTGCCCGATATTTTCTCACGTTCCATGATTTTTTTGATGGCCAGCGCTGAAATAATATTCAACGCCTGACCGGAGTTATGACCTTCGCCATGACCCGGGGCCCCTTCCACAATGGGATCATGATAAGCCACTCCTGGTTTTTGAGATGCTTTAGGAATACAGTCTACGTCCGAGCCCAAGGCAATCACTGGCTTGCCCGAGCCCCAGGTTGCGATCCATGCCGTGGGAATTCCGGCCACTCCATTTTGAATTTTAAAACCATTCTTTTCCAGGATAGTGGTCAGGTAGTTCTGGGTCTCGAACTCCTGAAAGCCAAGTTCGGAGAAGCTGAATAACATATCGTTGATCTGCTGGCCGAGCACACCATTTTTTTCCACCTCGACGATAGCTTCCGCTTTCAGTTTGTCTATCCGCTCCTGGGAGACCTGGGCAAAAGCGGTGAGAGAAACCACGAGGGCAAAAAAGGTGAGTAGACTTTTCTTCATAAAAAAAGGTTTAGAATAGGCCAGGTTATCCTGCAAGATAATCTTTTGTGCCACTGACTTAAACACTTTACAGAAAGCTTTTTTTTAAGTCATTAGACGAAGCGAACCGCCATGCTGACATCGGCATCTCAAATGAATTCTTAATGATAATTCTTAGTGGCCCTCGTGTCTTTGTAGCTAAAAACTTGTCTATTTCAACGCCTTGTATTCAAATTAATTTCTACTTTTATTAGGTAATCGCAACAATTGGTACCAGGGAGATACAAACGATGCATCCGAACACATCCATGATGGCAAGCTGAACATCATGGGTATCAACTTTGTCACTAAATCAATGAGTAATCCTAACAAACTCATCCGTGTTAATCTGTGCAATCCGTGGCATTGCATTATTACTTTTACCAAACATCTCTTCCAAATCTAATTCCACAATCAACCTATCATGGACAAACCATCACAACGAAGGAAGATTCTGAAATCACTACTGGCAACATCGCTCATCATTCCTTCTGTCGGACTTGGTTTTGCCAGGGCATCTGGGCGTGATCAACTTTTGAAGACAACCTCAACTGCTTTAAAAGTCAGTTTGAACGCCTTTTCATTTAATGTTGCCTTGACAAACGGCACCATGACGATTGACGACATGCTCCAATTTTGTGCGGAGAAAAATTTTTTGGCGGTGGACATCACTGCTTACTACTTTCCAGGCTATCCGAAAGTTCCCGTCGATGATTACTTGTACCATGTTAAACGAAAGGCATTCAGTCTCGGACTCGAAATCTGCGGAACCGGGGTGAGAAATGATTTTACAGAGCCTGACGCTGCCAAGCGGCGTGAAAGCGTGGAGCTGGTCAAGAGTTGGATCGTGGCAGCCGAAAAGATTGGCGCACCGGTTATTCGGATATTTTCCGGAGGCCAAAATCCCGCAGGTCAATCGCGAGATCAAATTCTGGCCTGGATGCTGAAAGACATTCAGGAATGTGTTGCCTTTGGAAAAGCGCACGGTGTTGTGGTTGCCATTCAAAATCATAACGACTTTATCAAAACTGCGGCAGATGCTATCCAAATTATGAAAGCGATTAACTCAGAATGGTTTGGGCTTATTCTTGACACCGGCAGTTACCGTATCGGAGATCCCTATGAAGAAATTGCTATGACGGCTGGCTATGCGGTCAATTGGCAGATCAAAGAGAATGTATTTATCAACGCGAAGGAAGTGGAGGTTGATATGGACAAGTTGATCGACATCATTCAAGTATCGGGGTACAAGGGATACATTCCTTTGGAAACACTCGGGGAAGGCGATGCTAAAGTCAAAATATCAAAGTTATTGGACAGGATTAATGGATCGCTGGCGAGATAAATCGGTAATCGGTATTCAGTAATCGGTATTCAAAGGTAAGAGGTAAGAGGTAAATGGTAAGTAGTAGGCAGGTGGATCACCTTAAATTAGATGATAAAGCTTATTTCGAAACTATTGAATTCTAAAGGTGATCTAATCTCGGATTGAAGATTCCCACACTCCTTCCATCCCAAATTCCCCACCTTTTTCATAGCTTTCGGGCGTTAATAACTTTCATGAAGCTGTACGAACAATATCCGGTGCTTCTCACCAACTCGCTTTCAGGTAAAAAGGAAAAATTCCAACCCCTCCACCCTGGCTTTGTGGGAATGTATGTGTGTGGTCCCACCGTCTATAATTATGTGCACCTGGGAAACTCCAGGACCTTCCTGACCTTTGACATTATCCATCGAACCTTCCGGTTTCTTGAATATAAAATCCGCTACGTCCGAAATATCACCGACGTCGGCCATCTCGAAAATGACGAAGACGAAGGTGAGGACAAAATCGGCAAGAAAGCCCGGCTGGAACAACTGGAGCCCATGGAAATTGTTAAACGCTACACCGAAGACTTTCATACGGTCATGCGGCAATTCAACATCCTCCCTCCCAGCATCGAGCCTTCCGCCACCGGACATATCATCGAGCAAATCAACATCATACAAAAACTTATTGGCCTTGGGCTGGCGTATGAAGTAAATGGCTCGGTCTACTTCGATGTAAAAAAATACGGATCATCGCATCACTATGGTATTCTCTCTGGCCGCAACATTGAGGAACTTATGGAAAGCGGTCGTGAGCTGGACAGTCAGGATGAGAAACATGAAAAGATTGACTTTGCGCTGTGGAAGAAAGCCTCCCCTGCGCACATCATGCGGTGGCCTTCCCCCTGGGGTGATGGGTTTCCCGGATGGCATATCGAGTGTACGGTCATGAGCCAGAAATATCTTGGAGAGACTTTTGACATTCACGGCGGTGGAATGGATTTAAAATTTCCACACCATGAATGCGAAATCGCCCAAGCTGTGGGTGCGAACGGAAAGACACCGGTAAATTACTGGATTCATTCGAACATGCTTACCGTGAATGGACAGAAGATGAGCAAGTCACTCGGTAATTCATTTTTACCTTCTGAATTGTTTAGCGGTAATCATGCCATGCTGGAAAAAGGATTCAGTCCCATGACTGTCAGATTCTTCATGTTGCAATCCCATTATTCAAGTACGTTGGATTTCTCAAACGAAGCGTTGATTGCTGCCGAGAAAGGATACAAAAAATTAAACGCCTCCCTCATCGCTATAAAATCGATGGAGCATCCTGGCAATGAATCCCAGGATGGTGAACTCACGAAGACATTGGAATCACTGACTGAATCTTGCTACAAAAACATGAGCGATGATTTCAATACCGCCACCACATTGGCCGTTTTGTTTGAAATGTCGTCTCGTATCAATGACTTCAAGTCTGGTAACGTACCGCTATCAAAGACAACACTGCAAACTTTCGAAGCATTCAAAAAAGCCTACATCGGGTTTATGGAAGATGTCCTCGGTTTAAAAGGGGAGATTACCTACGACGACCGACTACTGGATGGAACCATTCATGTATTAATTAAGTTAAGAAAAAGAGCCCGCCTCGACCGCAACTTCGCCCTCTCCGATAAAATCCGCGATGATCTCAAGGCCATCGGGGTGCAGTTGAAGGATGGGAAGAATGGGGAGATGGAGTATTCGATTGAGTAGGAGTCAGGAGTCGGTAATCGGTATTCGGTAAGAAGTAAGAGGTAAGAAGTTCAAACCCGAGGTTAGAAGTTAGAGGTTAGAGGATTTAGAACTCAGAAGAAGCAGTCACTGCCAAAGGCTAAGCGCCAACACCCAAGACCCAACACCAAGAACCCATCATTCCACACAGCAGAGCGCACTTAACCCATAACACCATCTTGCTAAAATCCCTCTTCATCCTCCCCATCAAACTCTACCAGGCCACGCTGTCACCCCTGCTCGGCACTCATTGTCGTCACATTCCCTCCTGTTCACAGTATACCATTGAAGCCATACAGGAATGGGGCATAATAAAAGGTACCTGGCTGGGGTTTAAACGAATTGGTCGCTGTCACCCCTGGGGCACCAGCGGATTTGATCCCGTGCCAAAAAAGGAAAAATAACCGCTCGCTTTTTTTTGCTTTTTCTTTTGAAAAAATAAAATCTACATTTAGAAAACTAAGATCACCTACTTCAGATGCCAGATTTTCAAATCAAGAATAATCCCAAATCCTACGACGTATGTATCGTAGGATCGGGTGCAGGAGGCGGAATGGCAGCCTATGTTCTCGCCAATGCCGGAATCAAAGTTGTGCTACTTGAAGCTGGCCCCCTCTACGACCCAGCAAAAAATGTAACTCAGCTGAAATGGCCTTGGGAGTCTCCCCGACGGGGCGCAGGCAATCACCGCCCTGGCGGCGACTTTGATGCAGCCTATGGCGGATGGGAAATTGAAGGCGAGCCCTATACCCGAAAAGACGGGACACAATTCGATTGGTTCCGCTCCCGTATGCTTGGCGGACGCACCAACCACTGGGGAAGGATCTCGTTAAGGTTTGGCCCAAAAGATTTCAAACACAGAAGCATTGATGGTCTGGGTGATGACTGGCCGATAGGCTATGAAGATGTATCCCCATTCTATGATAAAGTCGATCAGCTCATCGGTATTTTCGGTACGAAAGAAGGTATCCTCAATGAACCCGATGGAATTTTCCTTCCTCCTCCGAAGCCCCGTCTCCATGAGCTATTCATAAAAGATGCCGGGACCTCGCTGGCAATCCCTGTAATCCCTTCGCGTCTTTCAATATTGACCAAGGCACTTCCCAATAACAAGGACCGCGGAGCCTGTTTCTTTTGCTCCCAATGTAATCGTGGCTGTACTGTGTATGGTGACTTCTCCTCTTCTTCAGTGTTAGTAAATCCTGCATTGAAAACAGGAAACGTGGATGTAATCGCCAACGCTATGGCACGTGAAGTGCTGGTTAACGCCGAAGGTATCGCAACAGGCATCTCTTATGTCGACAAAAATGACTTGCAGGAATATCAAGTGAGTGCCAAGGTGGTGATCCTCGCCGCCAGTGCGGGCGAATCGGCCAGGTTATTGTTAAACTCAAAGTCAACAAAACATCCCGGCGGGCTGGCCAACTCCAGCGGCGTCGTTGGAAAATATCTTCATGACTCTACCGGTGTTTCCCTGGGAGGCGTTTTGACAAAATTATTCGACCGTAAGCGTTATAACGAAGACGGCGTTGGAGGCATGCACGTGTACACGCCCTGGTGGCTCGACAATAAAAAACTGGATTTCCCACGAGGTTATCATATTGAGTATGGTGGTGGCATGGGAATGCCCAGTTATGGTTTTGGATTCGGTATGCAAAACACGAATGGCAAATATCCCGCGCGCAATGGAGTAAAGAAAGAAGCCGGCGGATATGGCGCATCGCTGAAAGATGATTACCGGTATTTCTATGGGGCATCGGTCAGCATGTCTGGCCGCGGAGAAGCCATCGCACGGGAGGACAACTACTGTGAGATTGACCCAACGACGTTGGACAAATTTGGAATACCCGTTCTGCGCTTTCACTATAAATGGAGTGACTACGAAGTCAACCAGGCCAAACACATGCAGGAAACTTTTCAGGAAATATTACATAAAATGGGAGCTGAAAATATTCGAGGCATCAAGGGCAAAGAAGATGACTATGGACTGGCGGCACCGGGAAGAATTATACATGAAGTAGGGACTGTAAGGATGGGAAATGATCCGAAAAAATCTGCCCTTAACAAATTCAACCAGGCACATGACTGCAAAAACCTGTTCGTGGTAGATGGCGGTCCCTTCGTCTCCCAGGCCGATAAAAATCCTACCTGGACGATTTTAGCTCTGTCCATGCGGGCATCAGAATATATTATTGAGGAATTAAAAAAACAGAATATATAATTCGTTGTTAGTTGCTGGTTGTTCGAAGCAGCCAACAGCCAAAGGCCAAAAGCCAACATCCACTATGGACAGACGCAAATATCTCAAGACCCTCGCAGCCGGCACGATTACCACCGGTTTGCTACTCGATGCATGCTCCACTGAACAACCCAAGGAGGTAACCGATACCCTTGTAACCGATGCCGGACCCAGCCGACTACCGGAAGAGATTGAACACTTTAATAAGATCTCAGCGGAGAAATTTTTTGATGATCATGAAATAAAGACGATTACAATTCTTTCGGATATCATCATTCCAAAAGATGAAATATCGGGTGGGGCCGTTGATGCCAAAGTGCCTGAGTTCATTGAATTTATTGTGAAAGATATGCCACGCCACAAGGTACCCATGCGCGGCGGACTGAAGTGGCTCGACTTGCAATGCCTCAAGCGATTTGAAAAACCGTTTTCTGATTGTCACCCGCAACAACAGATCGAGATGGTTGACGCCATAGCCTGGCCAGAAAAAGCCAAAATCGAAATGCAACAAGGTGTTGCCTTCTTCAACCTACTGCGGGACCTTACCGCCACCGGATTCTTCACCAGCGCAATTGGAATCAAAGACCTCGGCTATGCAGGCAATCGGCCCAATCAATGGGATGGTGTGCCACAAGACGTGCTAGACCAATATGGAGTTAAATATGACGCAAAGACACTTTCAGAATCAGTGAAATTTGAAAGCTAACCTTAAACTTTGAACCTTGAACTTTGAACCTTGAACTTTGAATCTTGAACTTTGAACCTTGAACCTTGAACTTTGAACCTTGAACTTTGAACTTTGAACCTTAAACTTTGAATCTTGAACCTTGAATCTTGAACCTTGAACTGAACTTGATCTCCTATGAAAACAAAAAATGTACAAACTGATTTTTCCAGAAGGAATTTTCTAAAAACCCTCGGCCTTGCCTCCGCAGCATTCACGATTGTTCCTCGTCACGTGATCGGTGGGAATGGCTACACAGCGCCGAGTGATAAAATATACGTCGCTGGCATTGGCGCAGGTGGTAAAGGTCAAAGTGACATTGCCAATTTCGCGAAAAGCGGGAAAGCTGAGATCGCCTATTTATGTGATGTGGATGATCGCAGGGCGGCCAACTCGGTGAAAGCATTCCCAAAAGCAGTTTACTACAAAGACTACCGTAAAATGCTCGACAAAGAGAACAAGCACATTGATGCCGTGAGTGTCTCTACCCCTGACCATAATCATGCAATCCAGTCGATGGCCGCCATGCAACTCGGTAAGCATGTCTATGTTCAAAAACCTTTGACCCATGATGTTTGGGAAGCGCGCATGCTCACCGAGACCGCAAAGAAATATAAAGTAGTAACGCAGATGGGCAACCAGGGCGCTTCGGGCGATGGCGTACGGCAGTTGATGGAATGGAATAATGCTGGACTTCTGGGCGATGTGCATACAGTATACTGCTGGACCAACCGACCGATATGGCCACAAGGAGTTCCCTGGCCGACCGAGAAAACAGCAGTACCTGCTGAATTGGACTGGGACCTGTGGCTCGGCACGGCTCCCTATAAAGATTATGTCAATAAACTCGTGCCCTTCAACTGGCGTGGCTGGTGGGATTACGGCACCGGCGCTCTCGGCGACATGGGGTGTCATATCATTGCACCCGCTTTCTCCGTGCTAGGATTAAAATATCCTATCGATGTTACCGCAAGTGTTGGCAGTGTTTTTGTCGATGAATTCAAGCGCGGATATTTTCCTGAAAGTGGACCTCCCTCATCCTATGTCATTTACACATTCCCATCCATGAATGGAAAACCCCCCATAAAACTTCACTGGATGGATGGCGGAATTATTCCCGAACGGCCCGAAGAATTAGGACCCAATGAGAAGATGGGAGATTCAGACGGAACCAATGGCACGCTATTCATTGGGACGAAGGGAAAAATGATGTGTGGTACCTATGGCGCCATGCCCTCTCTCCTGCCCACGGCAAAAAATAAAGAAGTAACGCTCGCTCAGAGTATTAAACGGGTACCTGGCAGTGCCGAAGGACATTACGCACAATGGGTAGAAGCCTGTATTGCCGGCTATGGCAACATGGAAGTAAGTTCACCATTCGACACGGCGGGCCCGCTTACGGAAACGATTCTCATGGGGAATCTTGCGATCAGAAGTTACGATGTCCGTTTCCCCAAAGCCGACAAGCCAGGTCAATTTGATTACCCTGGCCGGGGAATAAAACTCCTATGGGACGGCGACAACATGAAAATTACCAACTTTGAGCAGGCCAATGCATTCGTGAAGCGCGAGTACCGGAATGGCTGGAGTTGGTAAACCTGCCTGGCAGCATGGGTTGCAAATAATTTATTATGACTAAAGCACAATCAATGAATAAGACATTTTTGTTTTTAGTCTTTTTATTTTCCCTTCCGCTTTTAGCCCAACAAGCCGGACCAAGACAACATGTCTTAAGCGTTTCACCAACAACCATCGTATGGGGATACTATTGGTCTGAAGTAAAACCCGTACTTCAAATAAAATCGGGGGACCGGGTTAAGGTCCATACATTAATTACCTCTACCCCTGAACGATTAATTGCAGCGGGTCTTCCCGCAGACCAGGTAGAAAAAGAACTGATCGATGTTCAGACTATTACCGACCGGGGGCCGGGTGGCCACCTGCTAACCGGTCCTATTTTTATCGAAGAAGCCGAAGCTGGCGATGTCCTAGAGGTGAAAATTCTGTCCATCGATCTCGCCATCCCCTACGGTTACAATGCCATCGGCCAAAATGGATTTCTGTCAGACGAAATTTTTGATCGTAAAATGCAGATCATCCAGTTGGATAGAGATAAGATGATTGGCCACTTCAGCAATACCATTAAAATACCACTTCATCCATTTTTTGGAAGCATGGGTGTGGCTCCGCCAAAAGAAGCGGGCCGCATCAACAGCGCTCCTCCGTGGATCCACGCAGGCAATCTTGACAACAAGGAACTGGTGGCTGGCACGACTTTGTTTATTCCGGTGCATGTGAAAGGCGCTTTATTCGAAATCGGCGATGGCCATGCTGCCCAGGGCAATGGAGAAGTTGACATTACGGCTATTGAAACTTCTTTAAAGGGTGAACTTCAGTTTATCGTGCATAAAGACCGGCACCTCAGCTGGCCCCGGGCAGAAACTTCCACTCACATTATTGCGATGGGCGCTGACCGTGATCTGACCGCAGCCACTAAAATTGCAGTGCGGCAGATTATTGATTACCTAATGACAGAAAAGAAAATGTCACAATCAGATGCTTATATGTTGTCCAGCATTGCGGTGGATGTAACCATCACGCAATTGGTGGATGGCAACGTAGGCGTTCATGCGATGTTGCCTAAGAGTATATTCGTCCCCACCCGGTAATACATATTCACAAAATGATCCATAGAAGGATAGATTGCCTCCGTCGTATCTTCCTTTTACCTTTGATTGCATCAGGATTTTTCTGTCAACCTTTATGCGCACAGGATTCTCTTCGTATTCTCACATGGAACATCCAAATGCTTCCGAGCATTGCAAAAGCCGGCGGGAAGGCCAAGCGCTCCAATGCCATCATTAACCAACTAAAAGCACGAGATTATGACGTCATCGTCTTTCAGGAATTATTTCATAAACGCAGCCGAAAAATAATAACCAGGGGTCTAACTACTGAGTACCCCTATCACACGGATGTCCTTAACAAAAAATCCTTTGCCCTTAAGTCCAATGGAGGCGTGATGATCTTCAGTAAATTTCCTATTCGGAATACCCATCAGATCCGGTTTAAAGATCGTAAAGGATTTGACCGGATGACCAGGAAAGGTGCCTTGCTGGTAGAAATTGATATCAGAGGAAAGCCGGTTCAGATTGCAGGGACACACCTTCAGGCATTCGGCACGCAAGAAATTCTCTACAGTCAGTACCACCAGCTTGCTACAGAGTTACTGCAACCACATTCGAAAGATGGCGTCCCTCAATTTCCATGTGGTGATTTTAACACCCTAAAAACTCTTCCGCTCCAACTCCCAGAAAGCATCACTCAGGATTTTATCAACCGCATGCCGCGATACCATTACATGCTTCACACACTGGATGCCCAGGACGGTGACCTTGCCGGCGGTCAGCAATTTACCATGGACCGTCCATACAACGACATGTGCAAATCCCGCAAGGAATCCCGCTTGATCCTGGATTACATATTGGTTCGCCACAATGGACAATCAAATTTTTCAGTTAGAAGGCAGGTTCAAATTATCCGCCAACCCTGGCACAAAGAACATCAGGATCTCTCCGATCATTTCGGGCTGGAGGCGATTCTTACAGGGTTTTAGAATAATTCAGGTCACAAAGTCTACGAGGAAATCACAAAGAACACAAATCAGGGAAATCGTCGTGAACTTTGTGCCTCCTTCGTGCTCTTCGTGACCTTGCATTAAATCCCTTATTATGACCTGGGAAAAAGTTGAAAAGAAATGGCTCTCAAAAAAATCAACGATATTTCGGGATTAATTTCTGCTGCACGTGCTTAAGATTGATTCTCATACCCACATCATTCCCAAAAAAATGCCCAACTGGAGCGAAAAGTTCGGCTATGGTGATTTTATTTACCTCCAGCACCATAAGAAAGGTTGCGCCAAAATGATGAAGGGAAGTCAGTTTTTCCGGGAGATCAAGGAGAACTGTTGGAACGCTGAACTGAGGATAGAGGAATATAAGAAGTTTCATACCCAGGTGCAGGTTGTTTGTACTATCCCGGTCATGTTCTCCTACTGGGCCAAGCCAACAGATGGTCTGGATATTTCCAAGTATCTCAATGATCATATTGGCAAGCTCGTAGCAAAGTACCCTAAAAATTATGTTGGCCTTGGTACCCTGCCGATGCAAGACACGGAATTGGCCATCGGTGAACTTACCCGTTGTAAAAAAATTGGTTTGAACGGAATCCAGATTGGTTCCAACATTAATGATGAAAACCTGAACGAAGAGAGGTTCTTCCCCATCTTTGAAGCTTGCGAAAGACTTAACATGGCACTTTTGGTACATCCCTGGAATATGATGGGCGAAAAGAAAATGTCACGTTACTGGCTGCCCTGGCTTGTGGGGATGCCGGCAGAAACATCGCGCGCGATCTGTTCGATGATTTTTGGCGGGATTTTTGAACGCCTTCCCCAGCTGCGAGTGAATTTTGCGCATGCGGGTGGCTCCTTTCTGCCTACGATGGGAAGAATTCAACAAGGATTTGACTGCAGACCAGACCTGGTAGCCATTGACAACCCCGTAGAGCCGAAAAAGTATCTCGGTAAATTTTGGGTAGATAGTATCACCCACGACGAACTCATGTTAGAATATGTAATTAAAATGGTAGGCGCTAAACGAATAACATTGGGGTCAGATTATCCTTTCCCATTGGGGGATCTTGAGATTGGAAAATTCATTGAAGATTCCAATCTTCCGAAAAAAGTTAAAGAAGATATTTTTTCCAATGCCACGTTGGAATGGCTTGACCTTCCAAAAAAAAGATTTCAATGAAACATTATCTTTTCTTTCTTTTCCTGTTATCGGGCCTGACTTCTTTCGGACAGGATACCGAGCGTGACAAAATCAGGCAATTGGAACAGCAAAAAGAATTTGAGAAGGCCCGTTTAGTAAGGGCGCAAATGGATTCAGCGATCTATTTTCTTGATCACGAAGAATATGAACTGGCCGATCAGAAATTTCGCTATGCATTGAGCCATATGAAAAGCATCCCTTCGGATCTGACATTCTATTTTGGAAAAAACTCATTCTATTTCGGCAAGTTCAAACAAAGCGTTGACTGGCTAACCAAATACATACAGTTAAAAGGAACGTCGGGACAATTCTCAGGTGAAGCCTCTGAGATATTGAAAAAATCAGAAGTCGCTTTGTTGCAAGAGCGCCAGGTCGCAGCCCAAAAGGCCAGCGAAGTACTCACACAAGATTATACCATTGACTGCGGGCCCGCCGGAAAAGTTACCTGTCCTGTCTGCAATGGCTCTACAGTCATCATTCGTAAAGACTATTTTGGCGAAACCTATAAAACTTGTAACTATTGCAATCACCTGGGCTTCCTCAGCTGTGAAGATTACAACAAACTTATCCGCGGCCAGTTGAAACCCACCGCAAATAAGTAGGACTTTATCACAGTCTGCTCCATCCGTAAGATTAAATGAACCAATGTCCGGTAGTATTCAATTTATGGACTAAGTCCCACTTAGAGTAAATATTATTGCCACGGCCTTAAGGCCGTGGCAATAAAGTGATGAACTTCATGGGCTTTAGCCCTAATAAAAATCAAATTGAGAAAATGCCCAATGTTTCATCCGATTGGTGAATATTACATTTAGCATTAATTTTGCGTCCTGATCTATGAAAACCCTTCATAACCGCATCGACAAACGCATTCTCAAGCTTCATCTGCATGCCGTTCCTGTTCAGGAGAAGGTCACACTTTCTTTTTATAAATACCATAAAATTCAAGATCCCGTTGAATTCCGAAATTCACTCTTTATAAAATGGAGCGCCTTGGGAGTGTTGGGAAGAATCTATGTTGCTCACGAAGGAATCAACGCACAAATCAGCATACCACAGGAACGATTGGAGGATTTTAAAACATCACTATCAGAAATTGATTCTCTGACAGGCGTGCGATTGAATATTGCCATCGAAGACAACGGTAAATCATTCTTTATTCTAAAAATCCAGGTAAAGAAAAAGATCGTAGCTGACGGCCTCCACGACGAAAGCTTTGATGTCACCAATTCAGGAAAACATGTAAATGCCGTTGAGTTCAATATGTTGACCCAATCACCTGACACTGTGGTAGTCGACATGCGCAACCACTATGAGAGCGAAGTGGGGCATTTTAAAACCGCAATTTGTCCAGATGTAGATACCTTCAAGGAGTCACTACCGGTAGTTGAGAAGATGTTGGCTGAAAAAAAAGATCAAAATATCGTCATGTATTGCACGGGTGGCATACGCTGTGAGAAAGCCAGCGCCTGGATGAAACACAAGGGTTTCAAAAACGTTTTTCAACTGGATGGAGGAATTATTGAATATACGCGTCAGGTCAAAACCGACGGACTTGAGAATAAGTTTTCGGGAAAGAATTTTGTGTTCGATGAGCGGCTGGGTGAAAGGATCTCTCAGGAAATTATCAGTGTCTGTCACCAGTGCGGAAAGCCTTGTGATACGCATACGAACTGTAAAAATGAAGCGTGTCATCTACTCTTTATCCAATGTGAGGAATGTGCAAAGAAATATGATACATGTTGTACATTGGAATGCCAGAAGGTCATTGCCTTACCTGCAACAATTCAAAAAGATCTTCGCAAAGGCAAGGCCCAGGGGAGAATGGTTTATAAAAAAGGAAGATCTACCAGTCTAAAGTTCAAGGTCCAAAGTTCAAAGTTGGAGCAAACCTTAAACATTAGACTTTAAACATTGAACTAACTTGATTCGAATCGGCATCATCAATGTTTCAGACCGCGCCAGCAAGGGGATCTACGAAGACCTCCCGGGAAAAGCCATTGCCGCAACCCTGGATGAATTTCTGAAAAGTCCCTGGGAAAAGGAGTATGCCGTCATTCCGGATGAACAACCAGTTATCGAGAAAACCATGATCGATATGGCCGACCAAAAAGGATGCTGCCTGATCATTACTTCGGGGGGCACAGGCCCAGCCTTACGGGACGTTACCCCGGAAGCCACAGAGGCTGTCTGTCAGAAAATGATGCCCGGTTTTGGGGAAAGAATGAGGGCTGAAAGCCTTAAATATGTGCCCACAGCCATTCTCTCGAGGCAAACTGCAGGAATCCGCAATAAAACTTTAATAGTTAATTTGCCAGGAAAACCGAAGTCCATACGTCAATGTTTAGAGGCCGTTTTTCCATCAATTCCATATTGCTTAGATTTGCTGGGTGGCCCCTATTTGGAATGCAACGAATTGGTAATAAAAGCGTTCAGGCCTTTGGTTCAATAAACGATTCGCATGTCAAAGACAAAGTATTACTACGATAAGGAATCCTGCAAGTATATAAGGGTAAAGACTACCCCAGGTATGGTTATTCTCAACACACTGGGAATATTATCTCTAACGCTCATCATGGCCGCTGGCATTGTGATCATGTATCACAACTATTTTGAATCTCCTAAGGAAGTTAAGCTTAAGAATGAGTTAAAAAGTATGGAGTTCTACTACGACGAACTCTACAAGAAAGTAAGCGACCTGGACAAACAAATGTTGGACATGGCCTATCGCGATGATAACATCTATCGTGTGGTGTTAGGTTCTGAGCCTATCGACAAAGGAATTCGTGAAGCAGGGATTGGCGGTGTGGACCGCTATGACGACATCAGAAACAAAGATATTGTACACGAAGAGCTTATTGTAAGGTTGAATGAGTCGGTGGATAAACTGAGAAGGAAAGTCTATATCGAGTCAAAATCACACGATGAGATTATTGAGTTGGCAGATAATAAGGAGAAACTGTTTGCTGCTATTCCAGCCATCCAGCCTATACCAAAAAAGGAAACGGTCATGCTTGCTTCCGGTTTTGGAATCCGGATTCACCCCATATATAAAGTGCGCAAGATGCATTATGGCATCGACTTCGCAGCACCCATTGGCACTCCCATTTATGCCGCAGCCGACGGGATCATCGATAATGTAGATGTAAGCTTTACAGGATATGGCAAAAAAATTGAGATCAACCACGGCTATGGCTATCGCACACGGTATGCACATATGCATATGTTCGTTGTAAAAAATGGTCAGCATGTAAAACGTGGTGAACTGATCGGTTACGTTGGCGATACCGGACTTTCCACCGCTCCTCACCTCCATTATGAAGTATTCATCAACGGCACTCAGGTAAATCCTATTCACTACTTCTTTAACGACCTAAACCCAGCCGAATACGCCAAGATCATCGAACTCGCTTCGATCGAGAATCAGAGCCTTGGAATGTAAATCCAAATTGTAGCTTGCCATTTTCTCTTTGACGTAGTCAGAAAGACGAAGAGAAAGTGCAACAATCGTGAGGGTTGGGTTGGGCGCTCCAGAGGTTGCATAACAACCGGATCCCGCGACATATAAATTATTGATCCCATGCACCTGGCAATTGCCAGTTACGACTCCTTTTTTCGGATCATCGCTCATCCGGGTGGTGCCCATGTGATGCCATCCACCAGCCGTGCCTTCGGGCCAGGAATTATCGTTTTCATCACGTAAGAATTCGTTGAATTTCACACGGCCCAGACCCGCGATGCCCATTTGCTGGCCTATAATCTGATAGATTCTCCTAATGCTTCTTTTGTCAAGTTCGGTCAGCTGCCAGTGAAGGTTGGCCCTCGGCACGCCGAGTTCATCTTTTTCAGGTCCGATGGTTATCCGTGAATTGGGATTGGGTGCCTGTTCGATGCGGGTTTGAAACTCAAACATTCTGGTGGTCGAAAGCGCCTTGAAATTCTCAATGATATTTTCTATAGGATCTTTCTTTTCTTTCAGGCCGATCCCATTGTCTTTTGCTGCATTCTTTGCGGCTTCCCCCCAGTCCTTAAACAAACTTTCGACTGCCTTTCTGGGATCCTCGTCTTGATAGGTCTGCATTTTGGGTTTAGCATGCAGCGCAATGCTGAGTGGACTCAGGCCTGCGGTTCCGTTTAATATTCTATTCTCTATTTGAGTTTTTTCGGTGGTATGATAAGGTTTATTGATATAGCGGTAAACTATCAGTTCCTATAATGAGGCAAAGTAGTTATTTTTTTTCAAGGCAGAATCCGAATTTCTTTCAACAATCTTGCTTCCTGCACTCCCTTAGTGGCCAAACTGCTTAGATCTCCAATTCCCTTCTTTAGTTGCTTCTAGATTTTTATCTTAGCAGTCTAAATTCCACCATGAGAATTTTTGCGATTCCGTTCCTGTTTCTTTTCACCGGCATAACTGCCTTTTCACAAGGTTGTAGCGACGCAGGCTTTTGCACCATGGGCGCCATGAAGCCCGACCAGCCGTTCAATAAAAAGGTTGAATTCAAACTTCGTACCGTGGAGGTCAGCTTTTACCGGGGCACGACAACCCTTACACCGATCATTTACGTGGCTACGGTAGACATGAGCTTTAGCCTGAACCGAAAGACTTCTTTTCAAGTGAAGCTTCCTTATCAGGCCGCACAAGGAAGACTCGCCAACACAACCGGCATGGGAGATATTTCATTTTGTTTTACGCGTAATATCTATTCTTCCGACCAATTTGATTTGAACCTTTCCGTAGGTGGAAAAATCCCCTCTAACAATTCTGATTTTCATACGGCAGAAGGAAATGTATTGCCGATGTACTATCAGACAAGCCTGGGAACTTATGATTTTATCACGGGTATATCACTGATCAACAGGAAGTGGTTGTTGGCTACAGGCATCCAGATTCCACTAAACAGCAACGGCAACCAATTTGACTGGCACCTCTGGAATGACCCCGATCCGGTAGAGAAAGCGTACGTACAACAATACGCCAACGCCACCGACCTGAGGCGCGGGATTGATGTTATGCTCCGGGTGGAAAGAAACTTCCGTCTATCAAGGGTAAATTTCTCCGTGGGCCTCCTGCCGATCTATCGGATTACCAGTGATCGCATTACGGATTTTAGGGGGAATAGAGTAAATCATGATGCCAAAGGGAATGTCGGTGAAGGATTGGCCATGTCCTGGATCACTACGGCTGGGTATAATTTTAATGTGCGTTCCGGCGTAAGGCTTTTGGTAGGTCATAAAATCCAGCAGCGAACCTTTAGTCCAGACGGGCTTACCCGCGAACTGGTCACTTCCGTTACTTATATTTATCGCTTTTGATAATGAAGAAGCTACCTATCCTTCTTCTTGTCTGTCATTTTGCATTGTTATCGTCAGCACAACAAAACAATATATTTGATAAGATTGACTCGCTGGTTTCAATACCCAATTATGGAGAAGCGGAAAAACTAATTGTCAAGACTTCTGCTACGGGTTCAGATTTTATCACACCTTATCTGCTCCAAAATAAATTATCTGAGATTTTTATTAAACAAGGCAAATTAAATGAAGCTGAAAGTACCCTTCAGGCTCTTGAGATATCAACCACTGTCAATGATCCTTACTTGAAAGCAATTACCAAAACTAATCTTGGATTTCTCTATCTTAATAAAGCAAGAAATGATTTAGCATTGGATAATCTTCAACAGGCTTTGAACCTCTTTCAGGGATCAGGAAAAATAAATACCCTTGAAGGAGCCAAATGCCTCGCCAATATTGGTCAGGTATATGCAACGACCGGTAAGCTTAACCAGGCAGAGCAGAATGGATTGATCGCTTTGCAAATCCGTCAGAAATTAATGGGAGAAGAAAGTGAAGAAGTTGCTGCCTCTTACAACGACCTCGGACTGGTGTATGGTCAAAAGGACCCTGAGAAGGGGTTGGAGTATTATGAAAAAGCCCTCGCTGCTTATGAAAAGATGCATGGCAATGAACATCCAAAAATTGCGATCGCCAATACTAACATTGGTTTTATGTATCGGGAAATGAAATTGTATGGAGATGCCATCAATCATCTTGAAACTGCGGAAGCTATCTGGAAAAAATTATATCCAGCCGGACATCCTAACCAGGCCCTGGCGTTACTGAACCTGGGATTGACCTATGCGCGCATGGGCGACAATAAAACCTCGTTTGCTTATTTTGATAAAGCTCTCGCCATTTATAAAAAATCCTATGGCGACAAACACCCGGACATTGCCTATGTATTGAACCAGATAGGCATTTTAAAACGAGGTGAAAACAAATATGATGAAGCGCTTCAAAACTTTCAGGAAGCCATCAGTGCCAATGCACCTATCTTCAGCCAAAAGGAAATCATAAAAAATCCAAAAGTAAGTGACTACTACAATGGGAAGGTTATGCTTTACTCCCTGCGTCAAAAGGCAATAACGATGGAAGCCAGGCACTTTAGTAAGACGCTAAAATTTGACGATCTCAAATCAGCACTCTCCAGCCTTCAATCCTGTGACACCCTCATTGACGAAATACGTTATCATAGCTCGGATGAAAACGATAAGCTTGAACTTGGCTCATCGGCCAATGAAGTATATGAGGACGGTGTCCGCATTGCACAGGCCATGAGTGAAATGACCATTAAGTCAAGACAGTATCAGCAGATTTCGTTTTACTTTGCAGAAAAAAGCAAGTCCGCCGTCCTTCAGGAATCTATCGCCGACTCGGAAGCAAAGTCTTTTGCCGGTATTCCTGTTGAACTTCTTTATGAAGAAAAAAATATAAAGGCATCGATTGCCCTCCTTTCACAAAAGCTTTCCCAGAAGCCCGGAGCAGAAGAAGAAAAAAATATCCGTAAAAGTTTATTCGATACCAACAGACAATATGAAGCCTTCATTCAACGACTCGAAAAGAATTATCCCGATTATTACAACTTGAAATTCAACCCCGCCTCTCCTTCCATTTCAGAACTTCAGAAAATGCTCGATGACAAGACCGCCATCGTCAGCTATTTCATCGCTGAAACCGGTCAGCGCCTTTATACTTATACGATTACCCATTCAAAATTTAATATCTATAACTCTACCCTTCCTGCCGATTTCGACAGGATGATCAAAGGATTTAACAACAGTCTTTATTATACCGTTTTTGATTCCTATGAGGAATCAACCAATATACTTTCAAAACTACTGTTGCGGGGAGTCCCTTCATCAGCCAAAGATCTGGTGATCATCCCCGCAGGACGACTAAGCACCATTCCTTTTGAAGCGTTACCTATGCATCCGCTTTCACTAGAACAAAATTTTTCAATTGTGCCCTACCTAATCAGCAAATACGGCATCAGTTATGAGTTCTCCGCAGGCTTGCTCCTTCAAAAATC
>JAYWDP010000079.1:0-2519 GCA_043779775.1 Cyclobacteriaceae bacterium | reverse complement strand
TGGACAATCGACATGATGAGTGATCAGCGATCGGAAGGACGGTGCAGAATGGCAAAGATTTCAACGATGAAGCCCGCCACCACGATGACTGGACCGATGGTAAGGCCCAGCAGCCCGAAACCATGGGGTTCCTTATCCAGCGACATGGTCGTAAAGCCTACGACGAGGATGATAAGGCCCAGCACCATCATTTGGTAGTTCTTCTTGCCAAAAGGAAGTTTACTCATCGTCAATATAGTTCGTCTAATGAAAGCTTCAGATATTTCTGTACGGCACGCCAAGTGCTTATAACGGCCACAAAAATACCGATTGCCAGCAGACTGACAAGCAGCACGGCGATTCGTTCATGGTTTTCGATTAATTGAAGCTCTTCAATTTTCCGATTACCCAGCCGCATGACTGCCAGCAAGAGTCCTCCGGCGATGAGACCGGCCATAGCCCCATGGGCAAAGGCCCGCAGTACGAAGGGGCCCAGAATGAATGTCCGGGTTGCACCCACCAATTGCATGCTCCTGATCAGGAACCTTTGTGAAAATAACGCAAGTCGTACCGTGTTGTTAATGAGGAGCACAACTATCAAAAGCAGGAGTGAAGCCAGGCCGAGCAGAACAAATCCGATTCTGGCAATATTCTTATTAATTGATTCAATCAAGCTTTCTTCATAATAAACCTGGAAGACTCCGTTTAATTTCTCAACCCGCATCTTGATTTCAGAAAGCATGGCTTTATCCTGATAAGCAGGATCAACAGCAACCAGGAAGGCATCGCGCAAGGGATTTTCACCCAGAAACCTTTGAAAGTCTTCTCCTGTGTCTTTGATAAATTGCTTTGCTGCTTCTTCTTTTGATACAAAGGTCAGCGTTTGTTTTGAAGAATCCTTCAATATGAAATCTGAGGTAGCAAGTTGTTTCTTAATAGCCGTTACGTCAGCATCGCTCAATTGATTTTTCAGGTACACCTGAATCTTAACATTCCCCTTTACCAGCCGCGACAATTCCTGGGAGTAGATCACCAGTATGCCGAAAAGGCCCACCACAAATAAGGCCATCGAAATACTGAATACGACACTCACGAAGGGGTAGCTGCCTAATTTTTTCTTACGAACTTTAAATTCACGGCTCATGGAGTCGTAAAGATAATACGATGCACCGATTTTACTGCAAATAAAAATCCCCTCAGGAGCGAGGGGATTTGATGTTATCGACCGCGATACTCTTTTAGCTTTTGCAGCAGTTGGCTGTCCTGAATGGGTGCGAGATGAGTGATCTTGGTTTGTTTTTCATTTAGCAGGTAATAGTTTTCCCTATAGAATAGGAATACCGCATGTTCCTCACCGTGAATTTCCAGGATCTCATAAAGGCTATTATCAAAAGGGCCGAAGAGCAGGAGCTTACCCTGGACAAACTGATAGTGAAAAGTATGTTTCTTATCCGCGGATTCTGTAATCACTTCCATTTTGGAAGTTGAAATTTCTGTACGTCCCGGAGTTGTATTTTCTCTTGAACCATCTTCCGTTAGTTCAGAAGAAGGGTCCACGACCTCAATGTCAGGTTTGCGCACCGGGGTAGAAGCCTTTTTTTTCACATTCGGGGATTTCTCTTTTACTGATTTATCATTCTCAGCGGCTGGCTCCTTGTCTTCTTCATTTGAAGGGATAATGACAGGAGCTGATGTATTGTTATTCTGGTCAGGCTGGATGATCTCCTGTTGTGTTTCTTCTGCGGGTATGATGACTTGGGGATCATCATTCAGGTAGAAATAAAGGGTGGTTGCAATAATGCCTGCCGAGATAACCCCTGCGGCTATTTTACCTCCGCTCCAGTTGCTTCCGCCCACAGGAACATTGCTTAACATATTTTTTAATTCAACCGTCCTGGCATGGCGAACGCCCTCAACCACTTGTTTCTGAAACTCCACTTCTTCTTTCAAGGCAGGGTCTCCGTCCAGTTGCTGGACAAACGCTTTCCTGTCCTGCTCCTGGAGCCGGTTTGCAAGGTAGTCGTCAATCAATTCAAAATTATTCATGTCTTAGTCTAAAAAGTCCCGCTCGGAATATTGTGATTTCACTAATTCATCGAGCTTTTGTTTACACTTATATTTTTTCGTCTTCGCTGTGTCGGTGTTGGCAAATCCCAGTTTATCGGCTATTTCCTGCATCGACATCTCATCAAAATAATAATACATCAAAACCTTTCGGCAGGTTTCGCCCAGTTGATCCAGGCATAAGGCAATGATCTTTTCGCGTTCAGGGCCCTCCAGATCCATGGTCTCTGAGGAATCCTTTTCTTCATTCGAAAGTCTTTTTTTCCTATCCAGTTCCTTCCTCCACAGATTTTGACATATGCTGTAGATATAGGTGCTCATTTTTGAGGTGAGAACCAAGTTACCAGATCGGGCCTTTTGCCAGAAAACCACCAAGGCGTCCTGATAGACATCCCGGGCTTCTTCCTCCGTTCCGCTGTTGGTGATGACCATTTTAGTCATCATCCTGTAATACTTCTTATAAATGAACTCCAGGG
>JAYWDP010000078.1:0-7422 GCA_043779775.1 Cyclobacteriaceae bacterium | reverse complement strand
TCAAAAGCATTTAAGAGGATAAAACTGGTGGCAATGGTGATCGGTATTTGAATGATGATACTAATGGCACTTCGCCAGTGAAAGAGAAATAGGATCACTACCAAAGAGACTACAAGCATTTCTTCAATAAGTGTCCTCTTAATGGAGGAAATGGATTCTTCTATTAAACCACTTCTATCATACACGATATTAAACTTCATGCCTTGTGGAAAGCCCTTAGCCACTTCATCCATTTTCTTTTTTACGAGATGAATCACTTCATCGGCGTTCTCTCCATATCGCATCACGATAATGCCTCCTACAACTTCGCCCTCACCGTTTAGGTCAAAAATCCCTAGCCGGGTTTCGCCGGTCATTTGAACGGTGGCAACATCTTTAATCCTTATGGGTGTAGCATTCTCGGTTCTCAATGGGATTTTTTCGATGTCTTCAATTGATTTGAGATATCCAGTGGTCTTTATGATGTAGCCAATGTCGCTCAGCTCAAACTTGCGGCCTCCAGCTTCATTGTTATTGTTACGGATGGATTGAATGACTTCCTGTACTGACAATCCATAGTAAGTAAGTTTGTTCGGATCGACCGTGACCTGGTATTGTTTTTCAAAACCGCCGAAAGAAGCTACCTCACTTACACCCGGAACATTTTGTAAAGCAAACTTTACGTACCAATCCTGGATGGCTCGTTGTTCACCTAAATCCATTTCCGGTGCATCGAGAGCGTACCATAGAATGTGGCCTACACCTGTACCATCTGGACCAAGGTTAGGGTTAACGCCAGTTGGCAGCAGGCCGGAAGCCGAATTAAGTCTCTCCAGTACCCGTTGGCGGGCCCAATAAATATCAACTTCATCATGGAAAATGACGTAGATGAAACTCATGCCAAACATGGAAGCTCCACGTACATACTTTACTTTGGGAAGCCCCTGAAGATTGGTGATCAGCGGATACGTTATCTGATCTTCCATGATCTGCGGACTGCGCCCCATCCATTCGGTGAACACGATCACCTGATTTTCGGAGAGGTCAGGGATGGCATCGATTTTATTTACCTGAACGGAATAGATACCCCAGGCAAATAATCCGGCTGCGATCAGCAACACGAAAAATTTATTGCGGAGGGATATTGAAATTAAATTTTGAATCATAGCAAAGAATTAGGAATTTGACATTATTCATAAGAAAATACCTATGAACGTCACAAGCATCAGACCAACCAAAAATTTTGATTGTCTGTAACTTCCTTGCTAAGAAATCAGATCAGAAAAACGTGGAGGGCAACCGTAAGGTCGTACGTTCGTAAGGGGGGATCGTAATTGAAATACTGAGGGAGAGAAACTGTAATGGAAGGAATTATTTCACTTAAAAGAACCGAAGGTTGGGTAATATCAATAAAGGGTGCTGCGGCAATACTGATTTGCGTTACATCACCTTTAAAATCCTGTGAATCATGAACGATGGTTTCATCCTGGCAACAGGGGACTGATTCCTGACGGTGGCATGGGAGTAGCTTCCTTTCTTTTTCACAACCTTCTGCCTTTTTGAATAAGGCTATGTTTTGAATTTGTCCACTACACAGGTGAATGCCCACCATGAGATCGCTGCCCGAAAACAGCACCAGGAAGGCAAAAGCAATTGACCCTATGGGACGAAAAATTTTCATCAGGTAGTCAAATTTACGAAAATTGATTGAATGAGGTTTCAATTATGTCAAAATATAGTCAAGATTGTTGGGTCCATGGCCCCCATTGTGAAGCTTCCTACACCGGTCACAGTGCTCTTCGACAGGTTAAAAAAACCGCTCCCAGATGGGTGCAGCGCATTTTTTTGCTTGGTACGTAAGTTTGGAATAACCCCGATACTGCCAAAACCCTGGAACCCAGCAAAGCCATCTAACTATTAAGTAAAAAAGGACCCGGTTGATAAAAATGATGTTCATCAGTAAGTGTATATTTTATGCTTCAATTCAATAAAAATGCTACACAAAACCAGTTGCCTTTTGCTTTTGATGTTACTCGTTTACCGCTTGCCGGCACAAAAAACGGAAGTCCAATACCTTTCCGGTACCGGCAAAGACCATACCGTATACTGGGATTTTCAATGTACCGCCGGAAGGAACAGCGGTGTGTGGACAAGCATTCCCGTTCCTTCGAACTGGGAGCTACAGAGTTTTGGTAATTACACGTACGGCTTTGACAAAGAGGACAAAGAGGAGGCTGGATTGTATCGGCATAATTTTACTTTGCCAACAGCCTGGAAGGATAAGAATATTTTCATTGTCTTTGACGGATCCATGACGGATACGGAAGTGAAGATTAATGGTCAGTTAGCCGGAGCCATTCACCAAGGTGCGTTCTACCGTTTCCGCTATAACATTACTTCTCTTTTAAAACCAGGCCAATCCAATTTGCTTGAGGTTAAAGTTAATAAAGTATCCTCCAATCAAACTGTAAATGAAGCAGAACGTACGGCCGACTTTTGGGTTTTCGGAGGAATTTTCAGACCGGTTTTTCTGGAAGCTTATCCAAACCAATATATCGAGCGCGTTGCCGTTGATGCCAAAGCGGATGGTTCAATTCAGATAGATGCGTTTGCCATTAATTTACAAACGAAGTTTACCGTGGAAGCCCAGATCAAAACCCGTGATGGAAAATTAATTGGTAAACCTATTACGGGAACGATGGAGCCAGGCAGTGCCGCCATTCACCTGAAGGGAAAACTTACCAATCCCTTGCTTTGGTCATCAGAGTTCCCTCATCTGTATTCCCTATTAGTAACCCTCAAAAATGGAACGACCACCCTACACCAGGTTACTGAAACTATCGGCTTTCGCACAATAGAATTACGTCCACAAGATGGCTTCTATGTGAATGGACAAAAAATAAAACTTAAAGGCGTAAACAGGGGAGCTTTCTGGCCCACCACCGGACGGACCACTAACCGAACCATCAGTATCCAGGATGTGAACCTCATCAAGGACATGAACATGAACGCCGTGCGGATGTCACACTACCCACCCGATAAACATTTTCTGGAAGCCTGTGATTCCCTCGGTTTATTGGTCATAGACGAACTGGCTGGCTGGCAATATCCACCCTATGACACTGAGGTCGGGGGCAAGCTGGTCAAAGAACTCATTCTGCGAGATGTTAATCATCCTTGTGTGGTGCTGTGGGCCAACGGAAACGAAGGCGGTTTTAATTTCGATCTGTTACCGGATTATCCGAAACATGATATTCAACATCGTCCGGTCATTCAGCCTTGGATGAATATCAATGGCATGAATACGAAGCATTATATTCCCTGGAATTATGGAACCGGAACATTTTTTCAAGGCAAAGATGTATTCTTCCCTACTGAATTTTTACACGGTTTGTATGATGGGGGTCTGGGGGCAGGGTTAGACGATTTCTGGAACCTGATGCTTTCCAATCCCTTATCTGCCGGAGGATTTCTTTGGGATTTTTGCGACCAGGCTGTTGTACGTACCGATAAAAACGGGGAGCTGGACACCAAAGGGAATTCAGCCGCTGATGGCATTCTGGGACCTTATCGGGAAAAAGAGGGAAGTTTTTTTGCCATCAAAGAGATCTGGGCTCCAATCTTCTTCCAAAAGAAATTTATTACCGATAAGTTTAATGGAATCTTCTCAATTGAAAACCGATATCATTTTACGAACCTGAATCAATGTAGCTTCCAGTGGAAACTAAAAAAAATTGACGGTTTCAAAACGGCCATTACAGAAATGGTGAGCGGTAGTATAGAAGCTCCAAGTATCCCACCGCAGAAAAGCGGGAGCCTTTCCATAGCGCTACCCACCTCATGGAAAGAATATGATGTGCTGTACGTCACTGCGAAGGATGTGGCCGGACGGGAAATCTATACCTGGTCCTGGCCCATTAAAACTCCGGATCAAATGGCGAAACGAATGGTGGATGCCACGCCAGGGCTTGTGACTGCCCGCGAGAATAATGACCAGCTTACATTACTTGCCAATGGAGTTGAAATAACGCTGGATCAAAAAACAGGCTTGCTGCAAGCTGTTAAAAACAGCAACACATCCATTTCTTTTACGAATGGACCCATATTATTAAATGGAACAGACACATTTCAATCTTTCAGACATTATGATACGTTGGGCACCCAGGTAGCAGAAGCTACTTATCAAGGCAAGCAGCGATTCAAAATTAGCTGGACGATGATGCCTTCAGGCTGGCTTAAGCTGAAATATCAGTACCGTCCCGAAAACCAGCAGGAAATGCTTGGCGTAACTTTCAACTATCCTGACGGAAATGTGAAAGGGATGCAACTCATTGGTAGTGGACCGTATCGGGTTTATAAGAATAGGTTAAAAGGAGGGATGCTGGATAGTTGGACGAAAACTTATAACAACGCCATTACGGGTGAAGTGTGGGACTATCCGGAATTCAAAGGGTACTACAGTAATTTTTACGGGGCCCGGATTCAAACGAAAGAAGGTGATTTTACCGTGCTGTCGGCAACAGAGAACCTGTTTCTGCATATGCTGAATCCAGCGATACCCAAGGCCATCGCCCGCACCAACTCCATTGTAAATTATCCAGCTTCCGCCGGCATCTCTTTTTTGCATGGCATTCCGGCCATCGGCACTAAAAGTCAGAAAGCGGAAAACCTGGGGCCGCAAGGCCAAAATAATCTGACATTTGCCAACGGGGCTTTGGATACACAATCGGCAGTTTTATATTTTGATTTTCGATAGCGATAAAAACGAATACGATTGGAGGACATGATTAATTGAGTGATAAACTATCTTAATGACATTAGTTCGTTGGGATACTTTTCATTGTATAAGCTTATCATTTGTTCTAAACCTATGATAAGGGTATCTACGCTAAGGTGCTGCCTCGTGCGAATCACTTATACGACCAAAGTGATAAAGTATAAAAGGATAGTAATCGCCATTATCAGGCCGCTGAATTTTCTCCGGGTGAAGAATCGAAGGGGTTTATACTATTTATTTAATTTTCTGTGCAAGCACAAAACGCTCTGCCACATTATCCCAATTGATAATAGGATAGAGGTTATCCACAAATTCACCCCTTCTGTTCCGGTATTTCAAATAATAGGAGTGCTCCCATACATCGATGACGAGGAGGGGAATGACACCCCATTGGGTCAGCTTCTCGTGGTTCTCACATTGCAGCACGGTCAGCTTTTTGGTGTATGGCTGATATCCAAGGATTCCCCAGCCGTTTCCATCAACACCCTTGGAGGTCTTGGTCAGCAGCAACTTTAGTTTGTCATAGGTTCCGAAATCAGTTTCAATTTGTTTAAGGAGAGCGCCGGAAGGATCGCTTTTTTTATTGGTGAGGTTGGTCCAGAAAATAGTATGAAGAATATGGGACGATAGGTGAAACGACAACTTCTTTGTCCAGTAGTCAACCGTATCCAGCACATTGCCATCTATGGCTTTTTTGATCATAGCCAGATCAGTGTTGGCAGCTTTCACAGCGTCTCCGTGATGAAAGGTATAATGGAGGTGCAAAGTCTCCTGGTCCATAGAGGGTTCGAGAAAGGTTTCATTGTAGGGCAAAGGTTGCAAGACAAAGTTCCCTGACGCGTCCGTGAGTTGATCCATACCACTTTCTTTAAGGCTCTGTGAGAATACGTTTTCAATCGGAAGCAATGAAGCGGCGCCTAGAATGGTAGTGCTCTTAAGGAATGTGTTTCTGTTCATGTCATCTTAATTTATGTTTTCACATTATTTGAATTTTATAAAAGTAATTTAATGAATATCCCCGTTATTGCTGCACCGAGTATAATAAAGGGTTCTCGGAGATTTTGGAACCTGAACAACAAGGTAGCAGTGGCGAGGGCAATGATCACAGTAGGAATATCGGTGAGTGTCCGCCGGGCCAGCACGATTACAGCACCGGCGATTGCTCCGATAGCCGCGGCTGTCACACCCTCCACAAAGGCTTTGATGGCAGGATGTTTACCATACTTTTTAAAATAAGGAGCCGGGATCACGGTAAACAAATAACAAGGCAGGAATGTAGCCAGTGCGGCGACACAAGCGCCAGGGAATCCGGCCACGAGGTAACCGATAAATCCAACAGTAATAACGACTGGTCCCGGGGTGATCATGGCTACGGCCACGGCATCCAGGAACTGTTGCTCCGTAAGCCAGCCATATTCTTTCACCACACCGCCATAGAGAAATGGAACGATGGCCAGCCCGCTTCCAAATACAAAGGCTCCGGCTTTTGTAAAGAACCAGGCTATTTCCCAGAGTTTAGATTCCATAGCGATGGGCTGAAGATGAAGAAAGAGAGTAGGTATAATTCCATTGGTTCCTATATGGAACCATGTGGGTGGGGATTTTGCAAACCAGACAACAACTCCGGACAAAAGAATCACCCACAATATTTCTTCTTCGGTAACGAAAGTTGATACGGCAAGAACAATGAATATTACCCAAAGCAATTTGTCCTTTCTGATGCTTTTTGTGGTGAGCTTATAACTTCCCAAAGCAATGATTCCGATCACCGATGCGCCTACTCCATAGAACACCGACTGAACCCAGGGGAGACCACCGAATGCAACGTAGGCATACCCAATTCCGACTACCATGATGAAGGAAGGCATCACGAAGGAAAGGCCGGCAAGCGTTGCACCCAGGATTCTGTAGTGAACATATCCAATATAGATGGAGAGTTGAGCTGCCAATGGCCCGGGCGCTAACTGCGAAAGAGCAAGCCCTTCTTTATAGTCTTCCTCACAGATCCATTTTTTAGTTTCTACCATATCGCGGTACATATATCCAATCAATGCAACCGGACCGCCAAATCCGAGGGTACCCAGTTTCAAAAAATAAAGTATGAGTTCCTTAAGGGAATAGGATGGTGACATGCCCTAAACTTTTGGTGACCAGGTATGTTTTTCATTCTGAACGCATTTCGCCCAGCTGTAAAGGGCATCGTAGATTTTCATGCCGATGGCAAGTTGTTCATGATCATCTTTTATATTGTAGGACAGGCCAGCGGATATAGCCCAAAGTCCGGCAGCTTGTGGGGCAAGATCAAAGCTGTCCGTATCGGCGCCACGAACAATGAGTGCAATCTGATTAATACCTGAATCAGTTATGTTGTGCTTCTTTATGATATAATCAAACGTGCAGTTGTCACCCTCGTGAGAATATTCAGCACCAGGAATATCATACGGTATGGCGTCCAAAAGTTTTGCCTTCCTGAATACCTGTTCTTTGGGAACATAAATAAATTCTGCATCGTGGTCAACAAATTTTTTGATCAGCCAAGGACAGGCAATGCGATCGATTTTGGGACGTTCACGGGTGATCCATTTCATAATGAAAATTTTAATTTCCTTTCAAATCCGGCGTCCATGCACTCTTCAATATGCAGAAGTCTTGATACTTCACTTTTA
>JAYWDP010000077.1:0-2527 GCA_043779775.1 Cyclobacteriaceae bacterium | reverse complement strand
CGTCAGCACGTGACATATATTCTGGGCACGTCCGCTAATGTTCCGTCGGAGAAATTTGATGTCATTATCATGCCATTTTTCCTCGACCTTTTTTCTATGGGCAGCTTGAAAGAGACTTTACTTTCCATTTTATCATCAACCACTTCATCGACCTGTTGGCTCATTACGGATTTTGTGGATCACGGAAAATGGTGGGAGCGGATAATGCTTAAGGCGATGTATTGGTTTTTTCACGTAACCTGTTCCATTGAGGCCCCCAACCTTCCATCCTGGCATATTTTATTGGAGAGCCTTGATTTTAAACTGCAAAAATCTCAATTATTTTATCGTGGATTTATTGAAAGCCATATTTACTTAAGGAGTCAAGATTCAGAATGAGTCACTATGGGGTTCACCTGGCAGCATATTGCCAGCAACGATAATGTTCTGACGCACTTCAGTATTTTTCAAGTGTTATCTGCTTAAAATTACTCTGCCTAACGAATGACTTTCAAAATAAGCAGTATCTTTCAGGTCATCGTTTGGTATGCGAATTCTGGAAGTTGTCAGTAAAGAAGATATCAGGGAATTTTTGATGCTGCCGGTGCGGCTTTATCAGAACATACCGCAATGGATACGGCCACTAGACCAGGACATTGAGTTGGTCTTTGATCGTGAGAAAAACAAGGCCTTTCGCAATGGAGCATGTATCCGGTGGATATTAAAGAATGATAATAGTGAGACGGTGGGAAGGGTAGCGGCATTTGTTGTTGAGAAGCTTCTCAACAAGGGTAATAACCAGCCAACCGGGGGCATGGGTTTTTTTGAGTGTGTGAACGACCGCACATTGGCTTTAAGTCTTTTTGATCAATGTAAAGTTTGGCTCCAGTCGAAAGGTATGGAAGCTATGGATGGCCCCGTCAATTTTGGAGGTCGAGACCGCTGGTGGGGCCTATTGGTTGAAGGATTTGAAAACGAGCCTAATTACCAGTGCAACTATAATTTTCCATACTATCAATTTTTTTTTGAATCCTATGGTTTTCAACTTTACTTCAACCAATTGACTTATGCGAGGAAGGTGATGGAGCCGCTTTCACCACGGTTGGATCAAAAGGCCAAATTGGTTGGGCGTGATCCGAATTACAGCTTTCGTTTTATACCTAAAAAGGAATTGCATAAGTTACCCGCCTATCTTCACGACGTGTACAATAAGGCTTGGTCCAATCGCGCTGAAACTCCTGAATTGAACATGGCGCAGGCAAACCTCCTGGTAAAGCAGATGAAACCTATTCTTGATGAGCGACTTTTGTGGTTTGGATTTTACAAGGATGAGCCGATTGCTTTTTTTATTTCATTGCCGGAAATCAATCAGATCTTCAAACATGTGAACGGAAAGCTCAACTGGCTGGGAAAATTTAAATTTTTGTGGCATAAATTTAATGAGACCAACAAAAGAGCATTTGGAATTTTATTCGGAGTGGTACCCGCGCACCAGGGCATGGGTGTAGATGGGGCATTGATTATGGCCGCCCGGGAATTGTATCAGTCGAATAAGTTGCCATACAAGGATTTTGAAATGAATTGGATAGGTGACTTTAATCCAAAAATGATTCAGGTGGTTGAACAAGTAGGTGCTTTTATTTCGAAAAAACATGTTACCTATAGGAAGTTATTTGATGAAACGAAGCCCTTTAAGCGGCATCCCATTTTAAGATAACATGCAAGAAGAGGAAACGCGTTCTAGTTTTTTATGGAAGAACCTCCTGAGGGGCATCCTATGGTTTGCAGTAATCATGACCGCCTATATTCTGGCAAGCAAAGACATAAAAGTCTATCAAGAGGAAATTACTAACATCGGAGACCGCTTGCCGCTGTTGCTGGGAATTTTCACAGTATCTGAGATTATTTTCGGAATTATTCCACCGGAATTATTCATGCTCATCTGGCAAACAAAAGGGGTTTTGTCTGAGTACATCGTCAATCTGACTTACCTCACGCTGATTTCCTATGGGGCAGGTGTAATAGGATATTATATCGGATACTTCTTTTCAAAAACCAGTCTATACCAACGCATCAGTGACCGGTACCTGAAAAAATATGACCGGCAATTGAAACGATATGGAATTTATCTGGTGTTAGTCGGCGCCATTACCCCTGTCCCATTTTCTGCCACCTGCATGTTGGCCGGTTCGGTAAATATTTCGATCCGTTATTTTTTGCTGATTTGTATTTCGAGAATTTTACGCTTCGCGGTATATGGCTGGATGGTATGGAGTTTCCCCAATTGGTTTGTTGGCTAATCACTTCTTGCTGTCAGGAAGTAAACTGAGTGTGGAGCTTAAGGACCTGCGGGATGATCAACTGTTGGTCGTCATTGTATATGATGTAGTCAGCTCTTTTTATTTTTTCTTCTTCCGGCCATTGATTTTTCATAATAGCTTTTATTTCTTCTTCTGTCCGCTGAGGATCCCGTGCCATTATACGCTTCATTCTGATCCCAAGGGTTGATGAAATCACAATCATTTTGTCAATAAAAGTGTAAATCCCC
>JAYWDP010000076.1:0-2529 GCA_043779775.1 Cyclobacteriaceae bacterium | reverse complement strand
AGGCTGATCTGACTGTAATCATACGAACTTGAATATGATATCTGAGCCCCTATTTTCTCGGTGGCACTGCCAAAATCAGTCATCGACAATTTCTTGGTACCACCCTCGGTGGCAACGGCTAAAGCCAGCGCCTCAATACCTTCTTGTTCTTTGGAATAATTGGCCGTACCACCTCTGACGAATAGTCTCACGCTGACGATATCTTTCGCGGAGGGCTTGAATATCACCTTGATGCCACCAGCTGTAAACTCCTTTATTTTGAACTCCTCAGCCGGCGAAAAACTGGTAAGGCAAAAGCATGCCAATATGGCGAGACTGTATTTATGGTTGTTGTTCATAAGTGATGTTTTATTTTTTCAAGCTAGTTTCCAATGCTGGTCGGTCTGCTGCGGTGGTGAGAATACCGGTAGTCTCGGGTTTGTCTTTGATATAGCGGGTGACGTATTGTTTGATGTCGTCGCGCGTTACCTTCTTTAGATTATCAACATATCCGGTGTAGTAGTCGATCGTGGCGGAGGCCCACCAAAACGTGACTGTGTGAACAAATTCGGAAGTTTTTTCACGGCTTCGTGCGTCATCGATAGCCAATTGCACCTTGGCGGTTTCCAATTGCACGTCGGTGAAGTAATCATCACGGGACCATTGCGCGATCTGCTCATCCAGTTTTGCAATTGCCTCCTTTACCTTCGCAGGATTGGGAACCATCACAATCAGGATAGGTCCCGTATACTTGCACGTCTGGTAATTAGCATTTACAAAATAGGCTAAGCCTGAATCCACAAGTTCCTGCTGAAGTTTAGAAGATTTTTGTTGCACGATAAAACTGAAGACATCGGCCGCATAGGTCGATTTCAAATCAGTACGAGTATCTGGTCCGTGCCAGGAGCGCATCACATAATTGTTTTTGGCATTCGGGTTTTCAGTGAAGAAGAGCTCCGACTTTGTTAAGGGCTTGAATTCAGGAACAGGGTATTTTACAAACGGGTCAAAGCCTGACGCAGGCCAGCTTTCAAATATTTCAGCCACTTTTTTAAACACATCTTCGTAATTGGTATCTCCGGCAATTACCAATATGGAGTTATTCGGGTGATAAAATTTTTGCTGAATAATCTGCATTTTTGAGGTAGTCGCCGTAAGAATGATGTTGTGATCGCCGATCACATTCTTTCTGCTGTACATATCTCCCCACAGCTTGTGCTGCAAGTCATTGAACAGCGAAAATGTAGGCTGGGATTCAGCGCGTTGAAATTCTCCATCCACCACAGGGTTTTCGTTTTTCATCTCGCGCTCATCAAAGAGCGGAAAACGAATGGCTGAGTTCATGAACTGCAATCCCTCCTGCAGGAATTTCTTATTGAGGGTGAAGTAGTAATTCACTCGTTCGTTGGAGGTAGTGCCGTTCCATTGCATACCCAATTCGTTGGTGCGGTCTAAAAAGGCTTCCTGATTGGGAATGTCCTTGTTGGCTTTGAAGAACATATGCTCGTACAAATGGGAAAGACCATTGTATTCAGAGTCTTCCGTGTAGGAGCCATTCTTAACGCATATTTCTACGGTTATCAAAGGAACAGTTTTGTCCTCGATGACCAAGACTTCCAATCCATTCTTCAGCTTCGTCATGTGAAAATTGGCTGGCAGATTTTGACCATGCAGGATTACTGTAAACAGCATTACCCCGCCAAGGCTTGATAGGATTTTCTTCATAGGCACTTTTGTTTTATCAATTGATGTGGGAATTTACGTGTTTAGTAAGATAACGTTGCGACTTTAAAGAATAAATATGGCTAGAGCAAGAAAATTGCCGGGATGAGGCGAATGCCCATCATAAAGTTTGACAGACAAATGACATGTCCTTAGAGTATTGGTGTAACTTTCACATATGAAAAAGATACTGTCCCTTTTCGCACTCATCCTGTCACTTGGCACTTCTGCGCAGGTAGACAAGCAACGGCAATCGATAGGAACAAAAGCCGACGCCATTGACGCCAAGGTTGTCGCCTGGCGCAGGGACATGCATGAACACCCAGAATTGAGCAATCGTGAATTCAGAACGTCGGCTCTGGTGGCAAAACACCTTCAATCCCTTGGAATTGAGGTGAAGACCGGGGTGGCCAAAACTGGCGTGGTCGGAATATTGAAGGGAGCATTGCCAGGGCCCGTGATAGCCTTGAGGGCTGATATGGACGGCCTGCCTGTTCTTGAGAAAAATGATTTGACGTTTGCGTCCAAAGCAACAGGCGAATTCGATGGAAAGCCCGTAAGCATTATGCATGCCTGCGGACATGATACCCACGTGGCCATTCTGATGGGCGTAGCAGAAGTGTTGTCGTCTATGAAAAATGAACTGAAAGGAACCGTAAAATTCATCTTTCAACCTGCTGAAGAAGGACCACCCGCCGGCGAAGAGGGCGGCGCTCAACTCATGGTGAAGGAGGGGGTACTGGACAATCCCAAGGTTGATGTAATTTTTGGTTTGCATATTTCTTCCAACACTGAGGTTGGCAAGATTGAATACAGGCCGCAAGGCGC
>JAYWDP010000075.1:0-2539 GCA_043779775.1 Cyclobacteriaceae bacterium | reverse complement strand
TTCAAAAAAGAAGTCTTCATAGCGCCAGTCGCCTTTCATCGAATTAAAATATCCTCTCCTGCCAGTATTGGCATCAGGCATAATGATGATCATGGGCGTTGCCAGACCGTCATGGATTGCCTTGTCAGCGATCGACAATACTTCTCCGAACTGTATCCATCCGGTTTGGTCATCGCCGCCGCCATGAAGAAGATACAAAACAGGGTAGCTGCGTTGGGAGGTCTCATAATCGGGAGGAAGGTAAACGGCATACTTTCTTTCACCCTTGAGAATTTTGCTGGTCATCGCCAGATTGTCAAATACTTTTCCGCTTTGAGCAAACAAAGTTGCGGGTAAAAGGATTGTTAAAGCAACAAGAATGGCGCTACGTTTTTTCATTTGTTAATAATGTTTAAGTTTTTCATTTTGGCATAACAACATTTCTTATTAGATCGTCGAAAGTACAAATAAATTGATTCTCCGAAACCCTTGACAGAATATCTATTCAAGAATTTAACTGTTCTTCCGTTATTTGTTTTACAACTTCTTCTAATGTCACCTCTTCCAGTACGATGCGTTCTGATTTACCTTTTTGTTCCTCCCACTTAATGAGGCGGATCTTTTCGTCCGCTATTTCGATCCCTGTAATATCACCATCGTTAAAGCAACAACATCCCGAATTGAAATAGGAAGGCACCATGCTCTGAAAATTGTCGGGTGCATATTGACGCAATTTGATTTCGGCCTCCAATGCCTTTATCAGCTCCGCTTTATGCTCTGCTCTCGCTGCGGCAAGTTTGCTGTACAAGCGCTCAAGGCGGGTCAACGATTCAAACACAGGTTGATGGGTGTGGCCTGTGATGAGCAGGAGATCATTTTGCTGAGAAGACCACTCATACATCATTTGATTATGTGCTGTCTTCAGGTGGTCGTTGCAAGATGGTGTATTGGGATTGATGCTGAGATAGCTTTGCAAGGGACCCCAGATATTTGAAACAAAGAACTTACTGAACCAGTTGCCGTCACTTTGAGCGTCGCCCTGGTGGCCGTGTGTACAAAAAATCGAAAATGATTTGCCGGCTGTCACCGTTTGCAGTAGCACTCCTTCATTGACGCTTACTTCAGTCTGGTAAAGGCTCTTTAGATAAAATCCGGCCAATGGATCGTTATCCCAGAACAAGTCATGATTCCCGAAAATCTTGGTAAACGCGCCCCGGTTAATAAATCTCTTTTCAGCTTCAAAGGAGGGTTGATTGTATTTTTTCACTTGCCCAAGGCTGTTCTCCCACAGTTCTTCGCCGTCGCCCAGGTTGATGAAGTGGAATCCCTTGAGATCGTAATAATGAAGGGCTGACAGGTAATTCGGTTCGGCTTTTGCGAAATCATCAGCTCCATCTTTCGCACCTTTGTGCTGATCAGAAAAAATAATAAATCGATGGTCACGGGCATCGAATGGTATGATGGGTCCTTTCTTTCCCTTCGACTGAGCGATTTCCCGGTGAAGCCGCGTCAGTGCATGGAAAACCCGTTCACGGTTGGGGTGTGACGAAAATCGGGCTACCAGCCACAATACTGGCCTGGCCAAAAGTAAACGAAGGAGTTTACGCACTGAAAGGTTTAAGGTTGCATAAGTAAATTAACTTTAACTTTAAACCTTGAACTTTAATTACAAATAACCCAGCCACCATTGATTGTGAGTACTTTTGTACGCATTGTATTTTTTGCATAACGGATACATGATCAGAATGACAGCAATCCATATCAGATAAACCCAACGCAGTCCGTAGCCCGCGCCAATGGGTACACCACCAAAGTATCCGGCCCCTTCCAGGAATTTATCGCCGGCAGAAAAATGAAAATTCAAATCAGAAAAGCCCTTATGGTAAACGATAAGATATGTGGCGATGGCCAAAACATGGATGAGGTAAAAATGGATGATGTAATAGAACATCGGCACACGGCCGAAGACCTCAAGGGGTTTCCATCTCCGAAGGGATATTTTTTCAAGCCATGACAAGGCTATCAGAACCGGTCCCAGCGTCATCAAAGTGTAAAGCAGAGACACCGGATATTTGGAACAATTCATAAAACTGAAAAATGTACGGAGGCCCTCTTTCTGGAATTCCCAGGGGGCGGGATCCCCATAAATGTTGATTCCGCGGAGGAAAAAGAACAAAATGGTGGCGGTTACACCAACCCTCATCAGTAGTTTTTGCCGGCGGGTGGAGTCAAATCCTTTGAGATACCATCGCCCCATGGAGTATCCCAGCAGCATGATTCCCAGCCAGGGCAGGACCGGATAGCCTACCATAAACATCTTGCCAGGGGCAATCTGCATTGGTCCGCCTTGATACATGAGTGTAACCAGCCCGAAAAGTAAATTATCGGGCCCCACCCCGAAATAATTAAGCACATCGTGACCGCCGACGATGACGATTCCGGAAATGAAGAGGAAATTCTCTTTTAGGTGAATGAGTGCGGCCATGATGATCATCGAAGCGCCGATGGCGTAGATGACCTGAACGACGGTAAAGTCATAATACAAGTTGAAGAAGAAGCT
>JAYWDP010000074.1:0-2540 GCA_043779775.1 Cyclobacteriaceae bacterium | reverse complement strand
TGCCACATACACAAACGAAAAAGGGAGGGCGGTTATCCAGGTTAAGGACAATGGTCCGGGCATAGACCCGGAGGCGCTGGAGAAGATCTTTATTCCGTTTTTCTCCACCAAAAAAACGGGTTCCGGCATTGGCCTGAGTTTATCACGGCAGATTATGAGGCAGCATGAAGGTTCTATTACCGTGAAATCGACGGTGGGGGAAGGGACGGAGTTCTTTTTGAGATTCTGAAATTGGTTGCCGGTCACCAGTTGCTAGTTTGACTCCAGATCACGGAACAAAACTCCCATCGCCGGAGATTATTAATGACCGATCAAAGACTGGTAACCGGTAACTGGTAACCGGCAACCGACTGGTAACTGGTAACTGATGGAATTTTGCCTAGCTTTACAAAACGTTTCGTTTATGCAGGACATTCAGCAAAAGATCACCATTATCCTTATTGAAAAACTGGGGATTACCGGATCCGAAATCACCGCAGATGCTAATTTTGTCAAGGACTTGGGGATTGATTCGCTTGACTATGCCGAACTGGTTATGGATTTTGAACAAACTTTTGATATTAAGATTCCGGATGATGACGCTGAGAAGATGCAGACCATCGGCCAGGCCGTAAAATACATCGAGTCAAAATTGAAGAAATGAGCGCAACTCCCCTGGTTGAAGTCGAAATGCATTAAACACATAGACACATTAGAAAATATTTATTAGCCTGCCCTTCTGATTGCGTGCGTTTTCTATGTGCCTATGTATGCATTCCTATGTTCCCTATGTGTTTAAAACCCGCCCCCAACAGCAATCATTTGAATCATGGTTGGTCTTGAAGTTCAAAATAATTGCAAAAGCGTTTCATTTTTTCGGGCACCCCTGCAACAAAGCATTCCATTTGTTCACGCCTGAGCAAAGGTGAATAGAACCAGCCTTTTTTGTCGTCGTTCCAAAACACGATAAACTTATCATAGCCCACCAGGGTGATATCCATATCGTAGATTTCATTTCCTTCCATGTCGTACAACCCGGTGAATTGCAAAAGAATGTGGTCGCGTTTAAACAGCTCTCCTTTGTTGCACTCAATGCTGTTGAGCCGCATCAAAAGGCGGGTATCGGTATTCCAAGCCTTGAATTTTATCTTTCGGGGTTTGAAGTCATCCATAAAGTCATTTCTTTAGCTTTGCTAATCATTTCGATGAGCGAAAATAAGAAGGTATTTTTCATAATCAATAAATACTCCGGAACAGGCTACCGGCCAGGGGTGGAGCGGCAAATCAGGACAGCCTGCGAAACCCGAAATATTGAATGCGCCATTGAATTTACAAAGCAGCGCGGGCATGCTACTGACCTGGCACGGAAGGCAATCCTGCAAAATGCGGATGCCGTCTTTGCCGTAGGTGGCGACGGTACGGTAAATGAAGTGGCCATGGCAATGCTTCATGGTGACACGCCAATGGGCATCCTGCCAAGAGGTTCGGGGAACGGCCTGGCCAGGCATTTGGGCATTCCAATGTCTCTTGGCAAATCCCTTGAGATGATCTCTTCCAATCGGTCCATCTTGATGGATACCGTTTTATTGAACAACCAACTTTCCGTCAATGTAGCCGGAATCGGTTTTGACGGCCATGTTGCGGGTTTGTTCGGCAAAGAAGGAAAGCGCGGACTGATCGGCTACAGCATCCTGGCGATAAGAGAATTTTTCGCATATAAGGAATTCGAAGCGGAACTGATCCTTGACGGTAACCCAATCCGAAGGAGTGCCTTTATCATCGCTCTTGCTAATTCGTGTCAGTTTGGAAACAATGCACGCATTGCCCCGAATGCTTCGGTGCGCGATCATCTTGTGGAGGTTTGTCTCATCAGGAAAACACCCTTGGCGCAAGTCATCGGCTTTACATATAAGATGTTCACCGGCTGTATTGACCGATCTGCGTTGGTTGAAATAAAGCAGGCGAAAAAAGTTACTTTTCAGTTTTCTTCTCCTATGGCTTACCATATTGATGGTGAGTCGATGGAATCTTGTAGTCAATTCACCATTGAAGTGCAACCCGCATCGCTGAAAATGATTGTGCCAGAGCACTCTAAAAGACGGTTCTAGAATTTTTAACCACGGAGGGCACTGAGAAGCGCAACAATAGAGTTAAAAGAGTAGCGTTAAAAGGTTATTCGATCAACCAAACCCATCAGGAATATGAAAAAAATATACACTTTCATCGCGCTTCTGCTGACCGCCTTTGGGGCGATCGCACAAAGCCTTTCACAACCCCCGAACGGAAATAACCAGTTCGCTGAGGTTTCACAATTCATTGGCCCGGTAAAAATCATGATCTCCTACCATAGCCCCAATGTGCACGGAGTAACCGGCCAAGATCGCAAAGGCCATATCTGGGGAGAATTAGTCCACTATGGTTATATCGACCAGGGTTTTGGTACAGCCAAAGCAGCCCCCTGGAGAGCCGGCGCAAATGAAAATACCCTCATCCGTTTTTCACACAATGTGAAAATTGAGGGCAAAGATCTCCCGGCAGGAACCTACGGACTTTTCCTGGCT